>NZ_JBJGYX010000006.1:0-138791 GCF_054050195.1 Geodermatophilus sp. SYSU D00710 | reverse complement strand
CCGCGTCCCGGGCCGCGGGACCCGGCGCCGGCGCACACCATCGGGGTGGCGGGTCAGGCGTTGCGGACCGCGGCGGCCTGCTGCAGGCCCAGCTCCTCGACCGACACCTCGCGCATCTCGACCTTGCGCACCTTGCCTGTGACGGTCATCGGGAAGGACTCGACGACCTTCACGTACCGCGGCACCTTGTAGTGGGCGAGCTTGCCCGCGCAGAACTCGCGCAGCGCCTCGGGGGTGAGCGGCTCGGCGCCCTCGCGCAGCCGCACCCAGGCCATCAGCTCCTCGCCGTAGCGCTCGTCGGGGACGCCGATCACCTGCGCGTCGACGACGTCGGGGTGGGTGTAGAGGAACTCCTCGACCTCGCGCGGGTACACGTTCTCCCCGCCGCGGATGACCATGTCCTTGATCCGGCCGACGATGTTGAGGTAGCCCTCGTCGTCCATCACCGCGAGGTCGCCGGTGTGCATCCAGCGGGCGCGGTCGATGACCTCGGCGGTCTTCTCCGGCTCGTTCCAGTAGCCGAGCATCACCGAGTAGCCGCGGGTGCAGAACTCCCCGGGCGTGCCGCGGGGGACGGTGATGCCGGTGGCCGGGTCGACGATCTTCACCTCGAGGTGCGGGTGCACCCGGCCGACCGTGGAGGTGCGCCGGTCGAGGTCGTCGTCGGCGCCGGTCTGGGTGGACACCGGCGAGGTCTCGGTCATGCCGTAGCAGATGGTCACCTCCGTCATGCCCATCTCGGCGACCACCCGCTTCATCACCTCCACCGGGCACGGCGAGCCGGCCATGATGCCGGTGCGCAGGCTGGACAGGTCGTAGGTGCCGAAGTCGGGCAGCGCGAGCTCGGCGATGAACATCGTCGGGACGCCGTAGAGCGAGGTGCAGCGCTCGTCCTGCACCGCGCGCAGCGTGGCCGCCGGGTCGAACGCCGGCGCGGGGATGACCATCGTCGCGCCGTGGCTGGTGGCCCCGAGGTTGCCCATCCCCATGCCGAAGCAGTGGTAGAAGGGCACCGGGATGCAGATCCGGTCGGCCTCGGTGTAGCCGCAGCCCTCGCCCACGAAGAACCCGTTGTTGAGCAGGTTGTGGTGGCTGAGGGTGGCGCCCTTGGGGAAGCCGGTCGTGCCCGACGTGTACTGGATGTTGATCGGGTCGTCGGGGGAGAGCTCGGCGGCGCGGCGCTCGAGCAGCGAGCGGTCGGCCGCCCGGCCGGTGCTCATCAGCTGCTCCCACTCCGGGTCGCCGAGGAAGACGACCTCGCGCAGCTCGGGGCACTCGCCGCGGACCTCGGCGACCATCGCCCGGTAGTCGCTGGTCTTGAACGACGGCGCGGCGACCAGCACCGAGATGCCGGCCTGGCGCAGCACGAACGCCAGCTCGTGGGTGCGGTAGGCGGGGTTGATGTTGACCATGACCGCACCGAGCTTGGCCGTCCCGTACTGCACGAACACCCACTCCGCGCAGTTGGGCGACCAGATGCCGACCCGGTCGCCCGTGGCCACGCCCAGGGCGTCGAGGCCCAGGGCGCAGGCGTCGACGTCGGCGACCAGTTGCGGGTAGGTCCACCGGCGGCCGGTCGCGCACTCCACCAGCGCCTCGTGGTCGCCGACCCGCGCCGCCGTCCGGTCCAGGTTCGCCCCGATGGTGTCCCCGATCAGGGGGAGGGTCGAGGTGCCGCTGGCGTAGGAGGGCAGGGCCGGCGCCGTCGCCGGGCCCGGAGCTGGCTGGGTCACTGCTGGTCCTCTCGTCCGGGAGCGCTCAGGAGAACTGTGCCGCCTGGAGCAGCGCGGCGGCACCCCCGATCGCGGGGGACCTCAGCCGGGGATCCGGACGGCGCGGCCGCCGACCTCGATGCCGCTGCCCGGCTCCGCGGGGACGTACACCGACAGCGTGCTCGGCCGGCCCATGTCCGCGCCCTGCAGGACGGTCAGCCGGGAGGGCGCCGGGACGTGCCCGCCCTCCCGGAGGTAACCACCCAGGGCCGCGGCCGCCGCGCCCGTGGCCGGGTCCTCGACGACGCCGCCGGGCGGGAAGGGGTTGCGGGCGACGAACGTGGTCGGGTCCTGCCGCCACACCAGCGCCACCGTCGTCCAGTCGCGGTCGGCCATCAGCCGGCCGAGCCCCGGAACGTCGTAGTCCAGCAGGGCCAGCCGCGCGCGAGAGGCCAGCGGCAGCACCGGGTGCCAGGCGCCGGCGTAGGCCACCCGCGGCGGCAGCGCCGGGTCGAGGTCGCCGCGCGACATCCGCAGCAGGCCCAGCAGCCGGTCGAGGTCGTCGTCGGACAGGGCGGCGGTGCGGGGCGCGACGCTGGTGAGGGTCGCCGTCCACGCGCCGTCGGGCGTGCGCTCGGTGCGCACCGGCACCTCGCCGGCGAGGGTGTGCAGGTCCAGCGTCCCCGCGCCGGACCGCTCGGCGGCGGCGACGGCGGCCGCGATCGTGGCGTGCCCACAGAAGGTGACCTCGGCCAGCGGACTGAAGTACCGCGCGACCGGACCGTTGGGCTGCGGGACCAGGAACGCCGTCTCGGAGTAGCCCACCTCCGCGGCGATGGCGAGCATGCGCTCGTCGGTGAGTCCGGTCGCGTCCAGGACGACGCCGGCCGGGTTGCCGCCGGACGGGTCGTCGCTGAAGGCGACGTAGCGCAGGACCTGGGGACCGGTGACCGGAGGCGTGACCACCCCGACATGAGACAGCACGGCCCGCCTCCCCGGGAGGGGAGGCGGGCCGTGGGAGGCGCCGGGTCAGCGCGGGTCGCCGACCAGCTCCCGCTCGGCCGGCGCGCCCGGGTGCCGCTCCAGCGCCGCGCCCTCGACGTCGAGGACCGGCAGCCAGGACAGCCAGCGCGGCAGCCACCAGGCCCGCTCGCCGAGCAGCGCCAGCGCGGCCGGGACCAGCACCATCCGGACGGCGAAGGCGTCGACGAGGATGCCGACGGCCAGCGCGAAGGCGATCGAGGTGATCGTCGGCTCGGCGCCCGGCACGAAGCCGGCGAACACCGAGAACATGATCAGCGCGGCCGCGACGACCACCGGCGCCGCCTGCCGGAACCCGGTGCGGACGGCCTCCAGCGGCGGGGTGCCGGAGCTGTGCGCCTCGTGCATCCGCGACACCAGGAACACCTGGTAGTCCATCGCCAGGCCGAACAGGATGCCGATGACCAGGATCGGCGTGAGGCTCAGCAGCGGTCCGGTGCTGTCGACGCCGAGCGCGCCGGCCAGCCAGCCCCACTGGAACACCGCCACGGTGGCGCCCAGCGCGGCGCCGATGGTGAGCAGGAAGCCCAGCACGCCGACCAGCGGCACCAGCAGCGACCGGAACACCAGGACCAGCAGCACCAGCGCCAGCCCGACGACGAGCAGCAGGTACACCGGCAGCGCCTCGTCCAGGCTCTGGGCGACGTCGACGCTGACCGCCGTCGCCCCGGTGACCGAGGCCTCGACGCCGTCGAGGTCGACCAGCGCGGCGCGCAGGTCGGTGACCAGCCGCTCGGTGGCCTCGCTGGCCGGGCCGGACTCCGGCACCACCGTGAGCAGCGCCGCGGTGCCGTCGGCGTCGGGGACCGGCGGGGAGACCACGGCGACGTCGTCGAGCCCGGCGACCTCCGCGCTGATCCCCGCGGCCGCCTCGACCGCCCCCTCGCCCTCGAACAGGACGGTGATCGGGCCACGGAAGCCCTCGCCGAAGCCCTCGGCGATCAGTGCGTCGGCGCGCGCGGCGGTGCTGTCCCCGGCCGGCGACTGGATGAGCGTGGTGCGCAGCGAGGCGACCGGGACGGCGACCACGCCCAGGGCGAGGACGGCCACCAGCAGCGAGGCCACCCGCCGGGAGGTGACGGTCGCGACCCAGCCGGCGAGGAACCCGCGGCCGCGGGCGGGCGCCGGGGCCGCCGCCACCACCGCCGCGCGGGCCCGCCGCGGCAGGACCCGGTGGCCGAGCAGCGCCAGCACCGCCGGCACCAGGGTGAGCGCGACGAGCACCGCGACGACGATCGTGCCGGCCGCGGCCAGGCCCATCTGGGTCAGGAAGGGGATGCCGGCGACGAAGAGCCCGGCCAGCGCGATGACGACGGTCAGCCCGGCGGTGACCACCGCGGATCCGGCGGTGCCGACGGCCAGGCCGATCGAGGTGCGCACGTCGGTGCCGCGCAGCAGCTCCTGCCGGTGCCGGGTGACGATGAACAGCGTGTAGTCGATGCCGACGGCCAGGCCGAGCATCGCGGCGAGGATCGGCGTGGTCGAGGACAGCTCGGTGAAGCCGGTCGCGATGGTGATGCCGAGGACGCCGACGCCCACGCCGACCAGGGCGGTCAGCAGGTTCATGCCGGCGACCACCAGCGCGCCGTAGGTGACGGCCAGGACGAGCAGGGCGACGACGACGCCGACCACCTCGGACGGGCCGCCGACGGCCGGCACCTCCTCGACCGCCTGCCCGGTGACCGCCACGGTCAGCCCGCCGGCACCGGCGTCCGCGCCGGCGTCCTCGACGGCCGACAGCAGCGCCTCCCGCTGCTCCGGGGTGACCCCGCCGTCGCCGCCGTAGGTGACGGTGCTGTAGCCGGTGTCCTGCGCCGCGTTCACCGTGGGGGCGGCCCGGTCCAGCGGGTCGGTCGCCGAGGTGACGCCGGGGAGCGCGGCGAGCGTGCCGACCAGCTCGGCGAGCGCCGCGGCGTTCTCCGGCGTGGTGAGCTGCGCGCCCTCGGGGGCGGCGACGACGACCTGCGCGGTGACCCCGCCGGCCGCGGCGCCGAACTCCTCGTCGATGCGCTCGAGCGCGGTGGTGGACTCCTGGCCGGGGATGGCGAACTCGGTCGAGGTCTCGCCCGCGAGCGTGGCCGCGCCGGCGCCGCCGGCCACGAGGACGAGCAGCCACACGGCGAGGACGGCGAACCGGTGCCGCGCGGAGGAGGTCCCGAGACGGGACAACAGGACTGCCATGGACGATCAGGCCTCCGCCTGGGTGGGGTGGGAAGGGAGCGCGCGCGGACGCCGGTGTCCGAGCGCGTCGAGGCACGTGGCGACGACCAGCGGCCGCCACGCGGTGGTCCGGTCCGCCTGCTGGGCGGTCAGGGTCAGGACGGCGAGCGCGGCGAGGGCGCCGAGGACCCGCACCAGGCGCTCGGGGTCGGCGCCGTCGTCGTCGGGGTGGACGCCGAAGCACTCGAGCACCGCGTTCTCGGGAGCGCCCGGCTCGCGCCCGCCGCCGTCGGCGAGCTCGGTCACCGGGGCCAGCAGCAGGGCGACGAAGCCGGGGTGGCCGAGGGCGACGTCGACGAGGACGTCGACGGCGCGGCGGTCGCGCGCGGGCCCGGGCGGCAGGTGCCGCACCGCGGCGAGCACCTGCTGGCCCAGCGCGTCGGCGTGGGCCAGGACCGCCTCGTGCAGCGCGTCCTTGCTCGGGAAGTGGTGCAGCAGGCCGGCCTTGGACAGGCCCACGGCACCGGCGACGTCCTGCAGCGAGGTCTTCGCGTAGCCGCGGCGGGCGAACAGGCCGGCGGCCCGGTCGAGGATGCCCTCGTCGATCTGCTGCCGGAAGGGGCGTGCCACGGACGCGACGCTACGCCGGACCGACCAATCCGGTCGGTGGACCGTCCGATCCGGTCGGGTGGGGTGCATCACGTCCCGCTGACCGGGAGTCGGCTCGGTCGCTGCCGCGCGCCGCGCGAGGATGACGTCATGACGACGCGCACGAGGGTCGGTCCGGCGGACGCACGGTCGTGGCTGCTGGTCAACGGCGCCCGCCCGGAGCTCTTCGACGAGCGGTACGCCTCCCGCGCCGACCAGGTGGTCCTCGACATCGAGGACGCCGTCGACCCGGCGCGCAAGGACGAGGCGCGCGCCGGCGTCGTCGCCTGGCTCGGGGACGCCGGCCGCCGGGCCTGGGTGCGGATCAACGACCACTCGACCCCGTGGTGGGGGCACGACGTCGCCGCGCTGGCCGGCCTGCCCGGTCTGGCCGGTGTGGTGCTGGCCAAGACCGAGGCCGCCGAGCACGTCACCGAGACCTTCGACCGGCTCGGCGGCGCGACCCCGGTGCTGGCCCTGGTGGAGTCGGCGCTGGGCATCGAGGAGGCGGTGAACATCGCCCGGGCGCGCGGCACGTTCCGGCTGGCGTTCGGCAGCGGCGACTACCGCCGCGACACCGGCACCAGCGCCGACGACCTGGCGATGGCCTACCCGCGGTCGCGGCTGGTGGTGGCCAGCCGCATCGGCGACCTGCCCGGGCCGATCGACGGGCCGACGGTGAGCACCAGCCACCCGGTGCTGCGCGAGCAGTCGACGGTCACCGTGTCCCTCGGCCTCACCGGCAAGCTGTGCCTGGACCCCGAGCAGGCGCCGGTCATCAACGAGGTCATCAGCCCCGCGCCCTCCGACGTCGCCTGGGCCCAGGCGTTCCTCGCCGACTTCGAGGCCCGCGGCCAGGTCATCCGCGACGGCAGCGACCTGCCCCGGCTCGGCCGCGCCCGCAAGATCGAGCGGCTGGCCCGCACGTTCGGTGTCCAGCCCGCCTGAGGCGCCCGCCCGGCCGGGGACGGCACCCCGGCCGGGCCGCCCTGGTCAGGCCCGGCGCGGAGAGCGGGCCGCGAAGTCGTCGGCGATCTGGTCGAAGGTCACCCACCGGACGCCCTCGTGGCCGGTCACGTGGTCGATCAGCCGCTCGAGCATGAGCAGCACCTGTGGCCGGCCGGACACGTCGGGGTGAACGGTGAAGGTCACCACCGCGTGGTCCATCTCGCGGTGGACCCAGTCGAACTGGTCACGCCACATCTCCTCGAGGTGGCGGGGGTTGACGAAGCCGTGGCTGTTCGGGCTGGCCTTGATGAACATCATCGGCGGGAGGTCGTCGAGGTACCAGCTCGCCGGGATCTCGATGAGGTCGGTCTCCCGGCCCCGGACCAGCGGCGTCATCCAGGTCGCGGCCGGCTGCGAGTAGTCGATCTTCGTCCAGCTGTCGCCGACCCGGACGTAGTAGGGCTCGAAGTCCCGGTGCATGAGCGAGTGGTCGTACTTGACGCCCCGCTCCAGCAGCAGCTCGTTGGTGACGGGGGAGAACTCCCACCACGGGGCGACGTACCCGGTCGGCCGCCGGCCGGCCCGCTGCTCGATGAGCTCGATGCAGCGGTCGAGGACCGCGGACTCCTGCTCGCGGCTCATCGCGATGGGGTTCTCGTGGCTGTAGCCGTGCAGACCGATCTCACAGCCGGCCGCGACGCACGCGTCGAACTGCTCGGGGAAGGTCTCGATGGAGTGGCCCGGCCAGAACCAGGTGCTCGGCAGGTCGCGGCGGCGGAACAGCTCCAGCATGCGCGGGACGCCGACCTCGCCGGCGAACAGGCCGCGCGAGATGTCGTCGGGTGAGTCCTCGCCGCCGTAGGACCCCAGCCAGCCGCCCACCGCGTCGACGTCGACGCCGAAGGCGCAGAGGATCTCCTTGGGCATGCCCTTCTCCTCTCGGGTCTGCCGGGCCGCGACCTGCGACCGGGCTCGTCCGGGCTCTTCCGGGCCGGCGGTGCCGGTCAGCCGGAGGTGTGCGCCCGCCACCCGGCGCGGACGGCGTCCGGGTCGCGGTGCACCCCCAGCAGGACGGCCAGCAGGACGCGCGCCTGGGACGGGCGCAGCAGGCCCGCGGGCAGCGCCCCGGCGGCCAGCAGGTCGGTGCCGCCGCCGTCGCCGTACAGCGCGGCGACCGGGCCGGCCGGCACCCGGGTCGAGGTGACGACGACGAGGCCGGCGTCGGTGAGCTCGCGGACGGCCCGGCAGATGCCGGGGTTGGCGTTGCCGGCGCCGGTGGCCTCCAGCACGAGGCCGCGGGCGCCCGCGCCGGCGAAGGCGTGCAGCGCGGTGGCGTCGGCGTCGGGGTGGCAGGCGACGACGTCGACCCGCACCCCGGCGGGGTCGAAGCGGGCGAGGTCGAGGGGCTCGTGGCGGCGCACCGCGCGCTCGACGTGGAGGACCCCGTCGCGGACCCAGCCCAGCGGGCCCGAGTCCGGCGCGCCGAAGGCGTCGGCCGCCAGCGTGTGGACCTTGTGCGTGCCCCGGGCCGGGAACACCCGCCCGGCGAAGGCGACCAGGACGCCCTGTTCCCGGGCGGCCGGGCTCGCGGCGACGGTGACCGCGTCGGCGAGGTTGCGCGGCCCGTCGCCGTCGGGGGCGTCGGCCGGCCGCTGGGCGCCGGTGAGCACGACCGGCCGGGGGTCGCGGTGGAACAGGTCGAGGAGGTAGCCGGTCTCCTCGGTGGTGTCCGTGCCGTGCGTGACGACGACGCCGTCGACCTCGGGGTCGGCCAGCTCCTCGCCGACGGCCAGCGCGACGGCGTGGGCGAGCTCCAGCGTCATCCGGTAGCTGCCGACGCGCAGCACGTCGCGCACCCGGAGCCGGGGGTGGTGGGTGCCCGGCAGCCGGGCGAGGAGGTCCGCGCCGCTGTCCTGCGCGGTCGAGACCCCGCGCGCGTCGGCGCGGGTCGCGATCGTGCCGCCGGTCGCGAGCACCGTCACGAGGGACACGGGGCGACCTCCGGGGCCGGGGACCGGGGTGCGGGCCGCGCGGGCGCCCGCGCCCAACGATGGCGCACCCGTGCGGGCGGCGCAGCCCCCCGACGCTCCCAGGCGATTGCCAGGGAGCACCCGGGTGGACGGCAGGTGCGCTCCCCAGTCTGCTCGTGACGTCCGTTCCCGGGACGTCCCGAGGAGGGACCGATGTCCGCACCCACCGCCGTGCTGCGGCGCGACCGGCCCCTGCCACGCCCGGTGGTACCGGCGCCCGTCGTGGCCGCTCCACCGGCTCCTCCCGGCCTGCTCGCCGCCCCCGGTCCGGCGCTCGCCGACCACCTGGTCACCCACGGGCCGCTGCCCGTGGCCGACGTCGCCGCGCTCGCCGAGTCCGCCGCGCTGACCGGGCGCGGCGGCGCCGCCTTCCCCACCGCGGTGAAGGTCCGCTCGGTCGCCCGGGC
Source organism: Geodermatophilus sp. SYSU D00710 (assembly GCF_054050195.1). Lineage (NCBI taxonomy): Bacteria > Bacillati > Actinomycetota > Actinomycetes > Geodermatophilales > Geodermatophilaceae > Geodermatophilus > Geodermatophilus sp. SYSU D00710. The sequence continues at coordinate 129,845 of NZ_JBJGYX010000006.1, read as the reverse complement.
CGTCGCGCGTGCGCGGCGCGCGCCGGTCGTGGTGGCCAACGGGGCGGAGGGCGAGCCGGCCGCGCTCGAGGACAGGGTGCTGCTGACCCGCGCGCCGCACCTGGTCCTCGACGGGCTCGCGCTCGCCGGGCGCACCCTCGGGGCGACCACGCTGGTCCTGGCCGCCGCACCGGCCACGCTGCCCGCCGTCGCGCGGGCGCTGGCCGAGCGCGGGGACACCGTGCGGCTGCACCCGGTGGCGCCGTCGTTCGTGGCGGGGGAGGAGTCGGCGCTGGTGTCGGGCCTGCAGGGCCGGCCGGCGCTGCCCCGCGAGGAGGAGCCGCCGGTGCGCGTCCAGGGCGTCGAGGGCCGGCCGACGCTCGTGCTCGACGTCGAGACCCTCGCCCGGCTGGCCCTGCTGGCCCGCGGGTGCGCCGACGCGGCGGACCGCGCGCTGGTCACCCGCCGCTGGGAGGCCGCCGGGGTCGCGCGCGCCGACGTCGTCGACGTCGAGCCGGGCAGCCGGCTGGCCGACGTGCTGCCGCTGACCGGGGCGCGGGCGGTGCTGGTCGGCGGCTACCGCGGCACCTGGGTGTCCCTCCCCACTGCGCGGTCCCTGACCCTCGACGCGGCCGACCTCGCCGTCGCCGGCGTCCACCTGGGCCCCGGCGTGCTCGCCGCGCTGCCCGCCGACCGGTGCGGCCTGCTCGAGACCGCCCGCGTCGTCGAGCACCTGGCCCGGGACTCCGCCGGCCGGTGCGGGTCCTGCCTCGAGGGGCTGCCCCGCATCGCCGCGGCGCTGGCGGTCCTCGCCGCGCCGGCGACCCCGCCGCCGGGGCTGCTCGACGAGCTCACCCGCTGGTCGGGGCCGGCCGCCGCCCGCGGCGCGTGCCCGCACTCCGACGGCACGGTGCGGCTGGTCGCCAGCGCGCTCGAGCTCTTCGCCGGCGAGCTGACCGCGCACCGGTACGGCTCGTGCACCGCGACGTCGTGGGCGCCGTTCCTGCCCGTGCCGGCCGACCCCGGGTGAGCGGCTGCAGGGTCCGTGCCTAGATGGCGGTGGCCGTGACGAACGTGCAGACGCCGTCGCCGGAGGTGGCCCGCTGGCGGATGCCGGCCAGCCAGAGCAGCCCCATCTCCACCCGGTAGGCCGCCCGCATCGGCCCGGCGTAGAGGGTGTCGCCGGCGGTGGTGACCTCGATGCCGCCGAACCCGGCCAGCCGGACGTGCTCGGTGAGCATCCAGTCCGGCAGCAGGGTGATGTGGCCGGGGGAGTGGTAGTGGCGCGGGCCGAAGATGTAGGGCGCGCCGCGCACGAGGGTGAGCAGCCGCGAGTGCGGGTGCGTGACGTTGGGCGTGCTCACCAGCAGCCGCCCTCCGGGGCGCAGCAGCGCGCGGATCGAGCGCAGCACCTGCCGCGGGTTCTCCACGTGCTCGAGGGTCTCCACGCAGACGACGAGGTCGAACGGGCCGCGGGTCTCCTCGGTCCACACGGGCGCGTCGAGGTCGAGCCGGTGGATCCACTCGTGCGGCGGGTCGAGGTCGGTGGGCACGACGTCGATGCCGGCGTCGCGCAGCCGCAGCGCCAGCGCGCCGCAGCCCGAGCCCACCTCCAGCACCCGCCCGCCGTCGGGCAGCAGCGTGCGCACCAGCTCGGCGGCGTACTCGTGCACCCCCGGCGCGGCGTGGATGCCGTGCCCCTGGTAGGTGCGGACCGCCTGCGTGCGGCGGCCGTCGCGGTGCGCCACCGCCCTCGCTGTGTCTGTCACCGGGCCAGCGTCGCACCCCCGGGTCCGGCCCGCAGACGTCGCCCCGGGCGGATCAGCCGAGAGCGGAGGAGCCGTGCTGCACCACGCGGCCCTTGCCGGCGCGCTTGGCGGAGTACATCGCCGCGTCGGCGCGGGCCATGAGCTCGTCGGCGCCCACCGCGGCGTCCCCGGCGCCGAGGGCGACCACGCCGGTGCTGGCCCCGACCGCGCGGGTGCGGCCGGCGACGGTGAAGGGCACGGCCATCGCGGCGGTGATGCGCGCGGCCGCCTCCAGCGGGTCCCCGCCGTCCTCGAGCAGCGCGGCGAACTCGTCCCCGCCGAGCCTGGCCACCGTGTCGCCACCGCGCAGCGCCCCGGTGAGTCGCTCGGCGACCCGCAGCAGCAGCTCGTCGCCGGCGGCGTGCCCGAGGGTGTCGTTGACCGACTTGAAGTCGTCGAGGTCGAGGAAGACGACCGCGACCGGCCGCATGTCCCGGGCGTGCAGCGCGAGGGCGTGCCCGAGCCGGTCGAGGAACAGCGACCGGTTGGCCAGGCCGGTGAGCGGGTCGGAGAAGGCCAGGTGCCGCAGCTCGGCCTCGCGGGCGGCGAGGTCGTCGGCGAGGCGGACGTTCTCCCGGACGGTCATGTACTGCCGGGCGATCAGCGCGGCGATGACCACCGTGGACGCCGTCATCTCGCCGCGCGACAGCGGCGTGCCGGCGAGGCTCAGCGCCAGGGTGGTCGCCAGCGCGGCCGTGACCGGCACGTAAGGCAGCAGGGAGGCCGCCGCACCGGCCCGGCCGACCCTGCGGTCCGGGGTCGTGGTCTGCGCCGGGCGGCCCGGGCGGCACAGCCCGGCGACGGCCAGCAGCACGAAGGCCAGCGTCCAGCCGACGTCGGCGGTGCCGCCGTCGTAGCTGCTGGTGGCGGCGAGGTAGGTGAAGGCGCTGTCGGCGACGGCGAGGGAGGTGACCCCCGCGGCGACCAGGTTGAGCGGCCGGCGGTCACCGGAGGTGCGGGTGACCAGCAGGACGGCCAGCACGACCAGCGCGGTGTCGGCGACCGGGTAGGCGGCCAGCAGCATCCGGACGGCGACGTCGTGGCCGGTGTCCTCGCGCAGCACCGCGCCCAGCGCCGTCTGCCAGCTGACCAGCCCCACGGCGCCGGCGGTCATGAGCGCGTCGAGGAACCGCTGCCACGGGCCGGTGCGCCCGCCGCGGGCCGGGTGCACGACCAGCGCGAGCACGGCGAGGACGGAGAAGCCGAGGAAGCCGACGTCGGCCAGCGACGGGAAGGGCGCCTCGCCGCGCACCGCGAGGACCGTCCAGTACACCTGCCCGGCGGACCACGCCGCGCACGCCGCGGAGAGCAGCCACCACGCGACGCGCACCCGCAGCCCGCCGCACCGGGCGGCGTGCGCGGCGGTGGCCGCGGCGGCCGCTCCCGAGGCCAGGGCCTGGGTGAGGTCGGAGACCAGCGCCGCGCCGGAGGGAGGCAGGGCCGCGGTGACCAGGACGCCGGCCGTGCAGAGGCCGACGAGCAGCGCGCCGAGGGTGCGGGCTGCGGTGGGGGACGGGGCCATGCCGGTCTGCTTCCGTCGAGCGGGCGGGTTCACCTGTCTGATCGACACCGGGGCGTCCGGGATGCATGACCCCTCCGGGTGAGCGGCGCCGCCCGGTCAGGGCTCGGCGAACCAGGCGAAGCCGAGGGCCGGCACCACCAGGCGCCCGTCCTCGACCCCGAGCGGGCCGTCGCTGCCGTGCACGAAGGCGAAGCTGCCGAACCCGGTGACGGTGTCGGCGTCGATCGCCCGCGGCGTGGCGGCGACGTTGGCCAGACCCGTGAAGGTGCCGTGCCGCGGGTGCCGGCGCCGCCACACCAGGACGGCGTCGTCGCCGGCGTCGAGCACCTCGGTGTCGGTGCCGCCGTCGAGGGCGGGCAGGGCCCGGCGGACGTCGCCCAGCCGGCGCAGCGCGCCGGCGACGCGGCCCTCGAGCGTGTCCGGGACGGCGGTGCGCGCGGCCGCCGCCCAGTCCATCGGCGGGCGGTGCATCCAGCGGTTGTCGGGCGCCCGCCGCGGGTCGTCGAGGTAGCCGGTGTCGTTGCGCAGGGCCAGCTCGTCGCCCATGTAGAGCAGCGGGATGCCGCCGAAGCCGTAGGCCACCGAGTACAGCAGCACCAGCCGGCGCAGCCCCGCCTCGAGGGCCGACTCGTCGCCCCGGTCGAGGGCGTCCTCGATGCCGCACAGCGAGGCGGCCGACCCGGAGATGCGGGCGTCGCCGGTGACCTCGTTCTCCTGGAACAGCGCGCCGCGGGCGAAGGAGCCGGGGAAGCGCCCTGAGTAGAAGTCGTTGAGGAAGCGCCGGTGGGCGAAGCCGTCGAGGCCGACCGCGGCGGCGTCGGTGTCGGTGACCGCCCAGCCGATGTCGTCGTGGCCGCGCACGTAGGTGACCCACGTGGTGCCCGGCGGGATCGGCCGCATCCGGCCCAGCGCCTGGCGGGCCAGCCGGACCTCACCGGTGGCCAGGCTGCTCCACATCAGCACCATGAGCGAGTTGTGGTAGGCCAGCTCGCACTCGGAGCGGAAGCGCTCGTGCGCGCCGAGGTAGGACACCAGGTCGTCGGGCGCCACGATCGCCTCGGCCTTGAAGACCACGCCCGGAGCGGCGATCCGGGTCAGCGCGTGCAGCAGCTGCAGCAGGGTGTGACCCTCGGGCTGGTTCTGACAGGTGGTGCCCAGCCGCTTCCACATGAACGGCACGGCGTCCATCCGGAAGACGTCGACGCCGCGGTTGGCCAGCCAGGTGATCTCGCCGAGCATGGCGAGGGTGACCTCGGGGTTGGTGTAGTCGAGGTCCCACTGGTAGGGCCAGAACGTCGTCCACACCCAGCCGCCCTCCCCGCCGCGGGCCTCGGGCACCCAGGTGAACGACCCCGGCGCCCGGTCGGGGAACACCTCCGGGATGGTCGCGTCGTAGGCGTCGGGCATGGTGCGGTCGGGGAAGGCGGTGTAGAAGCCGGCGTACGCGGGGTCGCCGGCCAGCCACCCCTGCGCCCACGGGTGCTCGCGGGCGGTGTGGTTGAGGACGAGGTCGACGCACAGGCTCATGCCGCGCCGGTGCAGCGCGGTCGCCACGGCCTCCAGGTCGGCCATCGTCCCCAGCCGCGGGTCCACCGAGCGGTAGTCGGCCACCGCGTACCCGCCGTCGTTCTCGCCCTCGCGCGGCCGCAGCAGCGGCATGAGGTGCAGGTAGGTGGTGCCGAACGAGGCCAGGTGGTCGAGGTGGTCGGGCAGCCGGTCGAGCGTGCCGCAGAAGCGGTCGACGTAGCAGACGTAGCCCTGCATCCGGGAGCGGAGGAACCAGCCGGGGTCGATCTCGCGGCGGCGGTCGAGCCGGCGCAGCGGCTCCGGCCGCCCGGCCGCGGCCTGCAGCGCGATCCGCAGCGCCCGGTCCAGCAGCCCGCCGGCCCGCTCGCCGTAGAGGGCGGCCAGCGCCGCGGTGACGTCGGGCTGCGCCAGCTCGACCCGGGCCAGGAACGCGTCGGCGTCCGCCTCGCCCAGCGCGGCGACCGCCTCGTCGGTCAGCCCCTCCGGCAGTGCGCCCGTCGTCGTGACGTCCCGGCTCATGCGTCCTGCGTATCGCGTCCGGGCCCCGCGTGCACACTGGCCCGCATGACCGACCCCCTCCTGCCGGTCGCCGGCGCCCCGTACCCGCGCCCCCGCCGCGGAGACGCCGGGTGAGCCGCGCGCTCGTCCTCGGCGGCGGCGGGATCGCCGGCATCGCCTGGGAGCTGGGGCTGCTGTCCGGGCTGGCCGCGGCCGGCGTCGACGTCCGCGACGCCGACCTCGTGGTGGGCACCTCGGCCGGCTCGGTCGTGGGCACGCTGCTGCGCACCGGCGCCGACCCGGAGGAGGCCTACGCCGCCCAGCTCGGACCGGTGCCGGCGACCGAGCGGGTCGCGGACTTCGACGCCGGGGCGTTCGTCGCAGCGCTGGCCCGGGCGCTGGAGGGCGTGACCGGTCAGCAGGAGGCGCGGGCGCGGGTCGGCGCGCTGGCGCTGCGCGCGCAGACGGTGCCGGAGTCCGAGCGGCTGGCGGTCATCCGCGCGCGGATCGGCTCCCCGGAGTGGCCCGACGCCCGGCTGGTCGTCACCGCGATCGACACCGCGGACGGGGAGTTCCTGGCGATCGACCGCGACACCGGCTGGCCGCTGGTGGAGGCCGTCGCCGCCTCCTGCGCGGTGCCCGGCGTCTACCCGCCGATCACCGTCGGCGGCCGGCGGTTCATGGACGGCGGCCTGCGCTCGCTCACGAACGCCGACCTCGCCGCCGGCTGCGACCGGGTGCTGGTGGTGGCGCCCTTCGGCGGGTTCCCGGGCAGCCCGCTCGGCCCCTCGCTGGAGGAGCAGCTCGCCACCCTGCGCCGCGACGGCGCGGCGCACGCGGTCCTGGCCGACGACGCCGCGCTGGCGGCGTTCGGGCCCAACCCGCTCGACCCGGCCAGCCGCGCGCCCTCCGCGCGCGCCGGGCGGGCGCAGGGCGAGCGGGTCGCCGGGGAGGTCCGCGCCTTCTGGGGGTGAGCACCCGGTGTCGACCTGACGCGGTCTCCGAGGCCCCGAGACCGCACCAGGTCGACACGCGGCGCCGTCCCGGCGCGAGCCGTCAGGCGAGGACGCGGACCGCGAGCACCGCGACGTCGTCGTCGGTGCGGTCGGGGAGCACCCGGGACAGCAGCCGGTCGCACAGCGCGTCGGCCGCCAGCGGCTCGAGGCCGCGGAGGGCGCCGGCGATCCGGGCCAGGCCCTCGTCGATGCCGCGTCGGCCGACCTCGACCAGCCCGTCGGTGACCAGCAGCAGCGTCTCGCCGGGCGCCAGCGTCGTGACGTGGTCGGTGCGCTCACCGGGTTCCTGGGTGCCGAGCAGGCGTTCCGGCGGGGTGACGAGCAGGCGCACCGCGCCGTCGGCCCGCAGCAGCAGCGGGGGCAGGTGCCCGGCCGACGACCAGCGCAGCAGGCGGCCTGCGTCCCCGGCGGCCGCGGGTTCCAGCCGGGCGACGAGCGCGGTGGCCAGCGTGCCGACGTGCAGCCCGGCGAGCACGCGGTCGACCCGGTCGAGGGTCGCGGCCGGCCCGCCGGGGGAGTCGTAGGCCAGCGTCCGCACCGCGCTGCGCAGCTGGGCCATCGCCGCGGCGGCCTCCACGCCGTGGCCGGCGACGTCGCCGATGACCAGCAGCGTGGCGCCGTCGGGCAGCACGACGGCGTCGTACCAGTCACCGCCGACGAGGTCCTGGGAGACCGCGGGCCGGTAGCGGACGGCGAGCTCGAGGCCCGCGGGCCGGGGCGGCGGGGTGAGCAGGCTGTGCTGCAGCGTCTCGGCGACCCGCACCTGCCGGCCGTAGAGCCGGGCGTTGTCCAGGGCCAGCGCGCCGCGACGGGCGACCTCGACGGCGAGCGCGATCTCCTCGGGTCCGGCGGGCGGGCGGTCGCCGCAGCGCACGAGGGACAGGACACCGAACCCCGAACCGCGGGCGTGCAGCGGGACGAACAGGCTCGACCGCGGGTCCAACCGGTCCCAGGCGCGGCGTACCGCGCCCCCGGGCAGGGACTCCGGGCCCAGGTCGGGCTCGACCGCGGTCAGCTGCACCGGCTCCCCGGCGAAGAGGGTGGCGGCGAGGGCGGCGTGGTCGCGCGGCGCGGTCACCCGGCCGGCCAGGTAGGTGTCGACGGCGTCGAGGAGGGCCGGATCGCGGTGGGCGCGGGCCACGGTGCCGGGCGCGCCGTCGCCCTCGAGGACGGTGACGGTGGCCCAGTCGGCCAGCTGCGGCACCACCAGGCGGGCGAGCTGCTCGGCGGCGGTCCCGGTGTCGAGGCTCTGCGCGAGGGACTCGGTGACCTCGGCCAGGAAGCGGTAGCGGTCGCGCTCGTCCGAGCGCGCGTCGTCCCGGGTGGGTCCACTCACCTCGGCTCCGTCCCGGCCCGGGTCCCTCCGGGCGTCGGGGACGGAGCGTACGCGAGCGGGCACCCTCGGCCGGGGCTCCGGCGAGCGCGTCCGCCGGACGGGTCAGCCGCCGCGGCGCTCGCGGTAGCGGGCGGCCCGGCGGGCGGCCGCGGCGCGGCGGCGCTCGGAGTCGCGGGCCTCGCGCTCCCGGCCGGACAGGTCGCGGACGGCCTGCGCCGAGCCCGGGGCGTAGCCGGCCTTCTTCACCCGGTTCTCCACCGCCTCCGTCATGTAGGCCAGCGAGAACGCCAGGCCGAGGATGAGCCCGCCGAGCGCGGCGAGCCCGCGGATCCAGAAGGCGCCCGGCACGAACAGCAGGACCAGGGCGATCGGCACGGCGAGCTGTACCAGCGTGCGCGCCACGTGCCGCAGCACCCACGTCCCGGTCGTCGTGTCGTGCAGGACCCACGTCCGGTGCCGCTCGGGCAGCCCGGCGCCCATCGCGTAGGCCACCCACCGCAGCACACCGGGGCGGACCCGCGGCGGTGCGGAGGCGGCGCCGGCGTCGGGCTGCCTGGCTCCCGTGGGCGCGGTCACGGCTGGTCCACCAGGGCGCGCTGCGAGGCGTCGATGACCCGGGTCAGCGCGCCGTGCAGGGCCTGGAGCTCGTCCAGGGGCATGCCGAGGTGCTCCACGATGCCCGCCGGGATGGCCTCCGCCTGCGCGCGCAGCTCCCGGCCACGGTCGGTGAGCGCGACGGCCAGCGCCCGCTCGTCGCGCGGGTCGCGGTCGCGCCGCACCAGCCCCGCGGACTCCAGCCGCTTGAGGAGCGGGGACAGGGTCCCGGGGTCGAGTTGCAGCAGCCGGGAGAGGTCCTTGACCGAGAGCGGCCCGGACTGCCAGAGGGCGAGCATCACGAGGTACTGGGGATGGGTGAGCCCCATGGGCTCGAGGAACCGGCGGTAGACGGCGACGACGTTGCGCGCGGCGACCGACAGCGCGAAGCACACCTGCCGCTCGAGGGCCAGGGGGTCGGCGACGTCCGGCCCGGCGTCGGCCGGGGCCGTGTCGAGGAATTGCACCTCCCCAGGGTAACTCCGTGGCGTACCAATCATTGGGGCACCCAGGATCCCTCCGGATCGGCTGCTGCCGATGCGCGGTGTCGGGGCACACTGGGCGGCGGACGGGAGGTGCAGGCATGGGAACGGTTCCTCTCCGCGGGCGCGACTACGCGGCCGCGGTCTCCGCGCCGGGCATCGTGCTGGTCGACTTCCGCACGTCGCGGTCGGGCTCGAGCCGGGCCTTCGCCGGCGTGTTCGACGCCGCCGCCGAGCGGCACCCCGACCTGGTGTTCGCCGCCGTCGACACCCAGCTCGAGCCCGCGCTCGTCGAGGAGCTGGGGGTGCGGTCGGCGCCCACCCTGATGGTCTACCGCGACGGCGTGCTGGTGTTCGCCGAGCCGGGCTGGATGCCCGCCGACTCGGTGGACCTGCTCGTGGCCACCGTCCGGGACCTCGACATGCGCGCGGTGCGCGCCACCTATCCCGAGCCGATCGAGTAAGGACCCCCTCGCCCCCCACCGCTCGCGAGCTCGCGGCGGGACCCTGCGAGGGGGCCGTTCCAGCACGTCGCCAGGGCCGTTCAGGCGGCGAGGACGACCACCAGGGTCCGCGGGCCGTGCACGCCCTCGACGCGCTGCAGCTCGATGTCGCTGGTGGCCGAGGGGCCGCTGACCATCGTGAGCGGGGCGACGGGGTCCAGCCGGGCCAGCGCGTCGGGGACGTCGGGCACCACCTGCGCGGCCTCGACGACGCACACGAGGACGTCGGGCAGCAGCGACAGCGCCCGCCGACCCGACAGCGGCGACCCGTCGAGGACGAGGGTGCCGGTCTCGGCGATCGCCGTCGCCACGCCGGTCAGCGTCGCGGCGAACGCGGCCAGCTCGACCGCCGGCCGGCCGTCGTCCTCTCTCGACCCCGCCGGCCGCCAGCCGGCCGGCACGCCGGGGGCGACGACGACGCCGGTCGGGTCCCAACCGGTGCCGAGCGCGGTGCCGAGCGCGCGGACGACGGTCGCCGGGACGTCGGCCGGCGCGCACCGGAGCACCGTGGCGCGGTAGTCCTCCACCCGCTCGGCGAGCAGGTCGAGCAGCTCGGCGGCCGGCAGGGCGCGCGGCCCGGGCACCGGCGGGACGGGCACCGACGGCCGGTCGGTCCCGAGCGCGGTGCGGATCCGGCCGAGCACCTCGTCGCGCGCGCTCACCGGCCGTGCTCCTCGGTCCACTGCTGCACGAACGTCCTCCCGGGCGGGGCGGGCAGGTCGCGGGTGCGGGTCCAGGCGCTCGCCGGCGGCGGCAGCGCGGCCGGCAGCGTCGGCCTGCCCCGGGCGAGCAGCCGGCCCAGCCCGGCGGCGCGCTGGGCGAGGTGCCACAGCCGCGGGTTGCTCATCACCCGGGACAGCCCGCGGAAGGCGACCGCCTCGGCGGTGGGCCGTGCCCTGTCCCTGGCGACCGCCTCCACGTGCTCGGCGCGCAGGTGCACGAGGATCGACGGGATGTCGATGGCCACCGGGCAGACGTCGTAGCAGGCGCCGCACAGGCTCGACGCGTACGGCAGCGAGGCGTTGTCCTCGACCCCGGTGAGCTGTGGGGAGAGCACCGCGCCGATCGGTCCCGGGTAGACCGAGCCGTACGCGTGCCCGCCGGCGCGCTCGTACACCGGGCACACGTTCAGGCAGGCCGAGCACCGGATGCAGTGCAGCGCGTCGCGGCCCACGTCGTCGGCCAGCACCGCCGTCCGGCCGTTGTCGAGCAGCACCAGGTGGAACTCCTGCGGCCCGTCTCCGGGGGTGACCCCGGCCCACAGCGACGTGTAGGGGTTCATCCGCTCGCCGGTGGAGGAGCGGGGGAGCAGTTGCAGGAAGACGCCGAGGTCGGCCCACCGCGGCACGACCTTCTCGATGCCCATCACGGTGATCAGCGTCTGCGGCAGCGTCAGGCACATCCGGCCGTTGCCCTCGCTCTCGACGACGGCGAGGGTGCCGGTATCGGCGACGGCGAAGTTGGCCCCGCTGACGGCGACCCGGGCGCGCAGGAACCGCTCGCGCAGGTGGGCGCGGGCGGCCATCGCCAGCTGCCGCGGGTCGTCGGTGAGGCCGGGGTCGACGCCGGGGATGGTGCGGGCGAAGATCTCGCGGATCTCCGAGCGGTTCTTGTGGATCGCCGGTACGAGGATGTGGCTCGGGGTGTCCTCGCCCAGCTGCACGATCAGCTCGGCCAGGTCGGTCTCGACCGCCTCGATCCCCGCCGTCTCCAGCGCCTCGTTGAGGCCGATCTCCTGGGTGGCCATCGACTTGACCTTGACCACCTCGTCGCTGCCGGTCGCGCGGACCAGCCCGGTGACGATGCGGTTGGCCTCGGCGGCGTCGCGCGCCCAGTGCACGGTGCCGCCGCGCGCCGTCACCTGGCGCTCGAGCTCCTCCAGGTGCTCGTCGAGGCGGGCCATCGTGGCGGCCTTGAGCGCCTTCCCGGCCTGCCGCAGCTGCTCCCAGTGCGGCACCTCCGACACGACGGCGGCGCGCTTGCCGCGGATCGTCGTCGTCGCCCGGCCGAGGTTGGCGCGCAGCTGGCCGTCGCGCAGCGCCGCGCGGGCGGCGTCGGGGAAGGGCTGCTCGCCACGCAGGTGGCCCACGCCGCGGGGCGCCGTCGGCAGGCCGAGGAACGTCGTGCCCGAGCGGGGCGCCCCCGGCGCCAGCGGCGTCGGGTCAGGGGCGGCAGAGATGGCCATTCCCGCCGCCCTCAGGCCTGGACCGCGGGGCGGGTGGACTGGGACGGGCTCACGTTCTCCTCCGTCGAGGCGAGGATCTCGGCCAGGTGCACCGTGCGGGTGCCCGAGCGCAGCCGCGACAGGCCGCCGCCGATGTGCAGGAGGCAGGACGAGTCGCCGGCGGTGCACACCTCGGCGCGGGTGGCGAGCACGTTCGCCATCTTGTCGGTGAGCATCGCCGTCGAGGTGTCGGCGTTCTTGACCGCGAAGGTGCCGCCGAAGCCGCAGCAGGACTCCGCGTCCGGCAGCTCCACCAGGTCCAGCCCGCGGACGGCGCGCAGCAGCTGCAGCGGCCGGTCGCCCACCCGCAGCAGGCGCAGGGAGTGGCAGGTCGGGTGGTAGGTGACCCGGTGCGGGTAGTAGGCGCCGACGTCGGTCACGCCGAGCACGTCGACGAGGAACTGCGACAGCTCGTACGTGCGCGCGGCCAGCGCCTCCGCCTCGACGGCCAGCCCCTCCTCGCCGGCCCGGCGGGCGACGGCGGCCTGCTGGTGGTGGATGGAGGCCACGCACGACCCCGACGGCGCCACGACCGCCACGGCGCCGGCGAACGCCTGCACGTGGTTGGCCACGATTGGCACCGCCTCGCGCCGGTAGCCGGTGTTGACGTGCATCTGCCCGCAGCAGGCCTGGGTCGGCGGCACGACCACCTCGTGGCCCAGCCGCTCCAGCAGTCGCGCGGTCGCCCTGGCGACCTGTGGCACCAGCGTGTCGACCAGGCAGGTGGCGAACAGCGCGACCCTCACCGAGACCCCCTGTCGCGGAAGACCGTGCTCGACGCGCGGACGACGAGCGCGGATTCGACGACGTCCTGGACGTGCGCGTGCCCTGCTGGATCGTGTCACGCCCACCATCGCTCCCGGGGAGGACCGGCGCGGGGCCTTGTGCGCGTCCCGGCCGGGCGCGCAGCATCGGGCCCACGCGCGGCCAGGAGGGGTCATGACACAGTCAGGTGAGCGGTCCGACGGCGACTACGGCTACGACCTCGTGCACGAGGCGACCACCGGGGCAGGGCGGCAGCCGGCACCCCCGGCGCCCGCGGAGCCGCCGGCCCGGGCCGGAGACGACCCGGGCGGCGACCTCGGCTACGACGAGGTGCACCGCTCCTGACACACCACGGGGTCCGGCGCGCGCTCGTGCTCTGCACACCGGTGTGGGCAGAGCACGAGCGCGCGCGGGGGTGACCCGGCCGGGGCGGTGGTCAGCCGCTGATCCGCTTGTAGGGGTCCGGCGGCGCGGCGCCGCCGGCCACGATCGCCGCCGACCAGGCGTCCAGCTGCCGGGTCAGCTCCGGCAGGTCAGGCCCGATGGCGGCGAGGACCGGTCCCATCGCGGCCTCGGTCCGCGCCTCGACGTCGTCGCGCAGCCGCCGTCCCTCCTCGGTGAGCCGCCCGTCGGCGACCAGCCCGCGCCCCTGCAGGTCGGCGGCGGCCCCGGCCATCGCCTCCGCCGACCAGCCGCGCGTCCCGGCGTAGGCAGTGTGTTCCCAGCCGACCCAGTACTCGGTGAGCAGGTTCATCTCGACCGCGGTGAGCCCGGCGGCCAGGTTGGCTGCCTGGTGGGTGTCGCCGCGGAACTCCCGCAGCAGCGTCGCCGCGTGCCACAGCTGCCCGAGCGGGTCGGCGGGCCAGGGCAGCGAGAGCTGACCGGCGAACAGCGGGCGGCCCACGACGTGCGGGGCGGCCGCCTCGGTGCCGCGGCGCAGGGCGGCGACCGCCCCGGCGACGTCGGCGCCGGGCAGCAGCTCGCGCAGCGACTCCACCACGCCCTCCTCCCGGGCCGCGAGCACGGCGGCGCGGCCGGCGGTAGCCCGCGCCTGCTCGTACCAGCCGGTGAGGACGCCGGGCTCGAAGACGCCGAAGGCGGCGACGGCCACCGGGGCGGCCGGCTCGCCCATCGGGGCGGCGCGGCCCCAGACGTAGCCGGTGAGGAAGTCCAGGCCCAGCGCGGCGAGCCGGCCGTTCACCGGCCTGCCCCACCAGCTGATGGTCGCGATCGGCTCGGCGGCATCGCGCAGCCGCCGGCCGGGGGTGTCGGGGATCCCCGTGGTGGGGCGCTCGGTCTCGAGCGGGGTGAGGAACAGCTGCTGCGCCTGCGCGTAGTCCACCCGGGCATGGTGCGCGCGGGACGCCGTCGCGGGAAGGCCGCGCCGGACGCGGTGGTTGTCGGGCGCATCCGGCCCCGACCCGTCAGGAGCTCCCATGACCCTCGCCGTCACCGGCTCGACCGGGCAGCTGGGCGGGCGGGTCGCCCGCCGGCTCGCCGACGCCGGCGTCGCCCAGCGGCTGCTGGTCCGCGCACCCGACCGCGCGCCGCGGCTGCCCGGCGCGACCGCCGTCCGCGCGCCCTACGCCGACGGCGACGCCGTCCGCGCCGCGCTCGAGGGCGCCTCGACGGTGCTCATGGTGTCGGCGTCGGAGACCCCCGACCGGGTCGACCAGCACCGCAGCTTCGTCGACGCCGCCGTCGCCGCCGGGGTGTCCCACCTGGTCTACGTCTCCTTCCTCGGCGCGGCGCCGGACGCCACCTTCACCCTCGCCCGCGACCACTGGGCCACCGAGGAGCACGTGCGCGGCCACGGCCTGACCGCCACGTTCCTGCGCGACTCCCTCTACGCCGACTTCACCCCCCGGCTGGTGGGGGAGGACGGCGTGGTCCGCGGCCCGGCCGGGGACGGACGGGTGGCGGTGGTGGCCCAGGACGACGTCGCCGACGTCGCGGCGGCCGTGCTGCGCGACCCGGCCGCGCACGCCGGCGCGACGTACGACCTCACCGGCCCGGAGGCGCTCACCCTGACCGAGGTGGCCGGGGTGCTCACCGCCGTCACGGGCCGGCCGGTCCGGTACCACGCCGAGACGGTCGAGGAGGCCTACGCCTCGCGCGCCTCCTACGGGGCGCCGGACTGGCAGGTCGACGCGTGGGTGTCCACCTACACTGCGATCGCGGCGGGCGAGGTGGCCGCCGTCAGCAGCGCCGTCCCCGACCTGCTCGGCCGCCCGGCGACGACGCTCGAGCAGGTGCTGCGCGGACCGGCGGCCCGCGCCCGGTGAGTCGAGCGCGGCCACACGGGTAGACGACGCCCGTGCGCCTGCCCGGTCCCTCGGACCTCCTCGACCTGCCCTGGACGCTCGCCGACTCCGTCCGCAGCCTCAGCGCGGCCCTGCCGCGCGCCGAGACGCTGCTGCCGGTGGCCGACGACGTCCTCCGCCGCGCCCGCGCGCTGCTCGACGGCGCCGCGCCCGCGGTGGCCCGCGCGGCCGCGGTCGGGCCCGAGGCCGTGGAGGCGGCCGCCGGGATGGTGCAGCGCCTGGCCGCCACGCTGACCCCCGAGCGGATCGCGACCCTGGGCGCGGTCGTCGACCGGCTGGGCGCCGCCCTGGCACCCGACCGCGTCGAGGCGCTGACCCGCACGGTGGACACCCTCCGCGCCCGGGCCGACGTCGTGCCGCGCGCCCTCGACGCCGTCGACGGCCTGCTGTCCTCGGGACGGCTGGACCGGCTCGCCGACGGGCTCGACCGGCTCCTGGCGGCCGACCTGCTGCCCCGGCTGGACCGGGCGCTGGACCTGGTGGGCGACGAGCGCCTGCAGCGGGCGCTGGACCTCCTGGCCGACGGGCGCACCGAGCGGGCGCTCGAGCTGGCCGCCGACGACCGGGTCGGGGTGGCCCTCCACCTGGCCGCCGACCCGCGCGTCGGCCGGCTGCTCGACCTGGTCGCCGACGACCGGATCGGCCGGGCTCTCGACCTCGCCACGGACGACCGGACCGGGCGGGCCCTCGACGTCGTCACCGACGACCGGGTGGACCGGACGCTGGCCATCCTGACCGGCGACCGGGTGGAGCAGGCCCTGGAGCTGGCGGCCGACGATCGGGTCCGGGCGCTGCTCGACCTCGCCGCCGACGAGCGGGCGCGCCGGCTGCTCGGCCGACTCGACCGGTTGCTGTCCGACCAGCGCCTCGACGACGTCGAGGAGCTGCTCGGCCGCGGTCAGGTGGCCGCGGCCCTCGACCTGCTCGCCCGGCTCGACCGCGAGCTGACCGACGACGCGGTCCGCGCGCTCCGCACGCTGCTCGACCGCACGCCGGCCCTGCTCACCGACGACCGGACCGCCGCGCTGGCCGCGCTCGCCGACCAGGTGCCGCGGCTGCTCCGCGGGCTGGAGTCCGGGCACCTGCCGAGCGTCACCGACCTCGGGCGGGTGCCGACGGACCTGCACGCCCTGCTCGAGCTCCTCGACGACCTCCACCAGGTGGTGTCGGGGCTGCCCGGCGCCGGCCGCGCCCGCGACCGCGGCGACGACCCGCACCCGCAGGTCGAGGACCCCCGGCCGCCCGACGACGACCCGGCGCCGTCCGAGGACGCGCCGCCGGCCGTCGTGGACCCGGTCGAGGACGTCCGGCCGGTGGCCGTGGCGCCGCAGCCGGGGGCCTGACCGCGGCGCCCGGGATCAGTCCCGCGGGCGCCGGCCGATCCGGGAGCCGAGCCAGGTGATCGGGTCGAACCGGCGGTCGACCACGCGCTCCTTGAGCGGGATGATCCCGTTGTCGGTCAGGTGGATGCCCTCCGGGCACACCTCGGTGCAGCACTTGGTGATGTTGCAGTAGCCGAGGCCGAACTCCTCCTGCGCGGCGTTCCTGCGGTCGGTGGTGTCCAGCGGGTGCATGTCCAGCTCGGCCAGCCGGATGAGGAACCGCGGGCCGGCGAAGGCGCGCTTGTTCTCCTCGTGGTCGCGGATGACGTGGCAGGTGTTCTGGCAGAGGTAGCACTCGATGCACTTGCGGAACTCCTGCGAGCGCTCGACGTCGACCTGCTGCATCCGGTGGGTGCCGTCGGCCTCGCGCGGGCGCGGGGCGAACGCCGGGATCTGCGCGGCCTTCTCGTAGTTGTAGGAGACGTCGGTGACCAGGTCGCGGACCACCGGGAAGGTCCGCATCGGCGTGACCGTCACCGTCTCGTCCTCGGCGAACGTGCTCATCCGCGTCATGCACATGAGCCGGGGCCGGCCGTTGATCTCCGCGCTGCACGAGCCGCACTTGCCGGCCTTGCAGTTCCACCGGACGGCGAGGTCGCCGGCCTGGGTGGACTGCAGCCGGTGGATGACGTCGAGGACGACCTCGCCCTCGTTGACCGGCACGGTGAACGTCTGCAGGTCGCCCCCGGTGGCGTCCCCGCGCCACACCCGGAACGTCGCGTCGTAGGTCACGCCGAGCCCTCCTCGAAGATCTCGGCGAGCTCCCGCGGCATCTGGGGGAGCGGTTGCCGGGTCAGCGCGACGCCGCCGTCGGGACCGAGCGCGCAGACGAGGTTCGTCCGCGCCCACTCGGCGTCGGTGGCGGGGAAGTCGTCACGGGTGTGCCCGCCGCGGCTCTCCTGCCGGGCCAGCGCCGCCCGGGCGATGCACTCGCTGACCAGCAGCATGTGCGGCAGGTCCAGCGCGAGGTGCCAGCCGGGGTTGTACTGCCGGTGGCCCTCGACCGACAGCCTCGCGACCCGCTCCTTGAGCGCGGCGATCCGCTCCAGCGCCTGCTCCATCTCCGGCGCCGTCCGGATGATCCCGACCAGGTCGTGCATCGTCTGCTGCAGGTCGTGCTGCACGGTGTAGGGGTTCTCGCCGCCCTCCCGCTCGAAGGGGGCCAGCGCCGCGCGGGCCGCGTCGGCGAGCGCGTCGTCGGCGAGCAGCCCGCGGGTGTGCTCGCGCTTGGCGGCGTGCTCGGCCGCGGCCAGCCCGGCCCGCCGGCCGAAGACGAGCAGGTCCGACAGCGAGTTGCCGCCCAGCCGGTTGGACCCGTGCATGCCCCCGGCCACCTCGCCCGCGGCGAACAGGCCGGGCACGCGCGCCGCCTCGGTGTCCGGCTCGACCTCCACCCCGCCCATCACGTAGTGGCAGGTGGGGCCGACCTCCATCGGCTCGGCGGTGATGTCGACCTCGGCCAGCTCCTTGAACTGGTGGTACATCGACGGCAGCCGCTTGCGGATGTACTCCGCCGATCGGCGCGAGGCGATGTCGAGGAAGACGCCGCCGTGCGGGGTCCCGCGGCCGGCCTTCACCTCGCTGTTGATCGCCCGGGCGACCTCGTCACGGGGCAGCAGCTCCGGCGGCCGCCGGTTGTTCTTCTTGTCGTCGTACCAGCGGTCGGCCTCGTCCTCGGTCTCCGCCGTCTCCTTGCGGAAGAAGTCGGGGATGTAGTCGAACATGAAGCGGTTGCCGGCCGAGTTCCGCAGCACGCCGCCGTCGCCGCGCACGCTCTCGGTCACGAGGATGCCGCGCACCGACGGCGGCCAGACCATCCCGGTCGGGTGGAACTGGACGAACTCCATGTTCACCAGCGTCGCGCCGGCCTGGAGCGCGAGGGAGTGGCCGTCGCCGGTGTACTCCCACGAGTTCGAGGTGACCTTGTAGGACTTGCCGATCCCGCCCGTGGCCAGCACCACCGACGGCGCCTGCCAGGCCACGAAGCGCCCGGACTCCCGCCAGTAGCCGAACGCGCCGGTGATGCCGTCGTCGTCGGTGAGCAGCCGGGTGACCGTGCACTCCATGTAGACGTCGATGCCGAGGGCGACCGTGCGCTGCTGCAGGGTGCGGATCAGCTCGAGCCCGGTGCGGTCACCGACGTGGGCCAGCCGCGCGTAGCGGTGGCCGCCGAAGTCGCGCTGGCTGATCAGCCCGTCGGCCGTCCGGTCGAACAGCGCGCCCCAGTCCTCGAGCTCGCGGACCCGGTCGGGGGCCTCCTGCGCGTGCAGCTGGGCCATGCGCCAGTGGTTGAGCATCTTCCCGCCGCGCATGGTGTCCCGGAAGTGCACCCGCCAGTTGTCCTCGGGGTAGAGGTTGGCCATCGCCGCGGCGATGCCGCCCTCGGCCATCACCGTGTGCGCCTTGCCCAGCAGGGACTTGCAGACGACGGCGGTGCGCGCCCCGCTCTGGTGGGCCTCGATCGCGGCCCGCAGACCCGCCCCTCCCGCCCCGACGACGACGACGTCGTACTCGTGCTTCTCGAGCTCCATCAGAAGAACCTCGGGTCGGAGATCGTGCCGGTGGCCAGGAGGAAGACGTAGAAGTCGGCGAACGCGACGGTGAACAGCGAGATCCAGGCGTACTGCATGTGCTTGCCGTTGAGCCGGGAGACCAGCGTCCAGGCCCGGTAGCGCAGCGGGTGCCTCGAGAAGGAGTTCAGCCGGCCGCCGACGATGTGCCGGCAGGAGTGGCAGGAGACCGAGTACAGGAAGAGCATCACCGCGTTGACCAGCAGGATGAGCGTGCCGAGCCCCATGTGGCCCCACTCGCCGGTCTCGTCCCGGAACCCGCGGAACGCCTCGTAGAAGAGGATCACGTTGAACAGCAGCGCCGCGTACAGGAAGTACCGGTGCACGTTCTGCCCGATGAGCGGGAGCCGGGTCTCGCCGGTGTAGCGGCGGTGCGGCTCGGCCACCGCGCAGGCCGGCGGGGACAGCCAGAACGAGCGGTAGTAGGCCTTCCGGTAGTAGTAGCAGGTCAGCCGGATCCCCAGGGGCAGCACGAGGATGTAGATGGCTGGGGAGATCCAGGCCGGGCCGGTGAAGAACTCGGGGAAGCTGTCGCCCTCGCACCGGGTGGTGATGCACGGCGAGTAGAACGGCGAGATGTAGGGCGAGGCGTAGTAGTAGGCGTTCTGGAAGGCGCGGAACGTCGAGTAGGCGATGAACAGCAGCAGCACGACGACGGTGACCAGCGGCTGGACCCACCACCGGTCGGTGCGCAGGGTGCGCGCCGCGATCGTCGCGCGCCGCGGCGCCGGGCCCCCGTCGCCGCGTCCCGCCGAGACCGCCCCGGACCCGCGGGGCGCGGTGGTGGTCACCGGCGCGTGCGGCCGGACCCGCCCAGGCCCTCGTCGTCCCCGTCGCCGTACACGATCGCGAACGGCTCGTACGTCCCGCGCGGCCGGGCGCCGCACAGCAGGTCGAGGTCGTCACGCAGCCGGGCGACGTCGACCCGCAGCCGGCGCGAGTCCAGGGTGTCGCCGAAGTGCCTCGTGACGAGGGCGCACGCCCGTTCCAGGGCGTCGACCGCCCCGCGTGCCGCCGTCACGTCCTGCTCCAGGGACATCGCTGCCTCCAGGTCGCTCTGACGCCGCCGGGAAGGCGGGGCCGCAGTCCACCACGGACCCGCGCACCGGGGAAAGGGCTGCGCCGGTGGTTCCGCGACCGGCCGGTCTCCCCGTGCGGCGGGGACCCCGAGGTGTCGGCGGCGCCGGGGACGGGCAACCCCCGGGACGTCCCGACAGCTCCGCGCCGGCACCGCCGGGGAACCGGAGGACCAGCCGTGCAGCGAGACCCACGACCGGGCGAGGACGACGTCGACCGCGACGACGCGCAGGCGCTGTCGCGGGCCACGGGCGACGGCGGCGGGGGCGGGCCGGACGCGGACGCGACGACGGGGACCGGCACCACCGGCACCTTCGTCGGGCGCGTGTCCGGCCAGGACGTCGGCTACGCGGAGGAGACCGGCGCCGAACGGCGGGCGGCCGCCCAGCAGGACGACTGACCGCCGCCCGCGGATCCGTGCACTTCCACGGAAGTGCACGCGCCGGGCCCGGAGCCGTCCGCAGGAGCAGGATGCGGGCATGCCCCTGTTCACCGGCGTCGGAGTCGCCCTGGTCACCCTCTTCCGCGAGGACGGGGCGCTGGACGCGCCGGCCACCGCCGACCTGGCGGCGCAGCTGACCGGCCTGGGTGTGCGGTGCGTGCTGGTCGCCGGGACGACGGGGGAGGCGGCCGCCCTGACCGCCGAGGAGCGGGACGTGCTCGTCGGCGCGGTGCGGGCGGCGGTGCCGGCGGAGGTGCCCGTGCTCGCCGGCACCGGCGCGCCCACCGGCCGGCAGGCGGCGGAGCTGACCGGGCGTGCCTTCGCCGCGGGTGCGGACGCCGTGCTGGTGCTCTCCCCGGCCGGCGTCCCCGACCCGCGGCCGTACTACGCAGCGGTGGCCGAGGCGGCCAGCGGGCCGCTGCTGGCCTACCACTTCCCGGGGGCCTCCGCGCCCGGGATCCCCGTCGGCCTGCTGCCCGACCTGCCGGTGTCCGGGCTCAAGGACTCCTCCGGGGACGCCGGCCGGCTGCTGCTCGAGCGCGACGTCCTCGCCGGCGACCTCTACACGGGCGCGGCGACCCTGGTCGGCCTGTGCGCCGCGATCGGGGCGGCCGGCGCGCTGGTGGCGGCCGCCAACCTCGCCCCCGAGGAGTGCACCGCGGCCGCCGGCGGCGACTGGGCGGCGCAGGTCCGGCTCGCCGCCCTCGACCGCCGGGCGTCGGCCGACTTCCCGTCGGGCTACAAGCGGGCGGCCGCGGAGCGCTTCGGCACCTCGGCGGTCACCCGGGTGGGCGGCTGAGCGCGCTCAGTGGGACTCCCGACCCACCGCCGATCCGCTCGAGCCGACGAGGAAGTCCAGGTCCGCGCCGGTGTCGGCCTGCAGCACGTGGTCGACGTAGAGCCGCTCCCAGCCGCGCCGGGGGGCGGCGAACCCGGCGACGGTCGCCTCGGCCGGCCGGCGCCGCGCCAGCTCGCCGTCCGGGACCTCGACGTCGATCCGCCGGGCCGCGACGTCGAGCGCGATGACGTCGCCGGTGCGCACGAGGGCCAGCGGGCCGCCGGCGGCCGCCTCCGGGGCGACGTGCAGGACGACGGTGCCGTAGGCGGTGCCGCTCATCCGGCCGTCGCACACCCGCACCACGTCGCGCACCCCCTGCTCCAGCAGTTTCCGCGGGAGCGGCATGTTCGAGACCTCGGGCATGCCGGGGTAGCCCTTCGGGCCGCAGCCGCGCAGGACGAGCACGGAGTCGGCGTCGACGTCGAGGTCGGGGTCGTCGACGCGGGAGTGGAAGTCCTCGATGGAGTCGAAGACCACGGCCCGGCCGCGGTGCCGCATCAGGTGCGGCGAGGCGGCGGCCGGCTTGATGACGGCGCCGGAGGGTGCGAGGTTCCCGCGCAGGACGACGATGCCCCCGTGCTCGAGCAGCGGCTCGCCGCGGGGCCGGATCACCTGCGGGTCCCAGATCGCGGCGCCGTCGAGGGCGTCGACCAGCGGCGTGCCGGTGACGGTGAGCGCGGTCGGGTCGAGCAGGTCGCGGACCTGGCCCAGCACGGCGGGCAGGCCACCGGCGCGGTGGAGGTCCTCCATGAGGAACCGGCCCGCCGGGAGCAGGTCGACGAGCACCGGCACGCCCGAGCCGATGCGGTCGAAGTCGTCGAGGGTCAGGTCGATCCCCAGCCGGCCGGCGATGGCCAGCAGGTGGACGACGGCGTTGGTCGACCCGCCGATCGCGGCCAGCGCCACGATGGCGTTGGCGAAGGACCCCTCGGTGAGGAACGTCGAGGGCCGGCGGTCGGCGGCGACCATCTCCACCACCAGCCGGCCGGTCCCGTGCGCGGCCTCCAGCAGGCGGCTGTCCGCGGCCGGGGTGCCGGCGACCCCCGGCACGACGGCGCCCAGCGCCTCGGCGACGAGCGCCATGGTGGAGGCGGTGCCCATCGTGTTGCAGTGCCCCCGGCTGCGGATCATCGCCGACTCCGACCGCGCGAACTCCTCCGCCGACAACGTGCCCGCGCGCACCTCCTCGGAGAGCCGGAACACGTCGGTGCCGCAGCCCAGCGGCACCCCGCGGAAGGTGCCGGTCAGCATCGGCCCGCCCGGGACGACGACGGCGGGCAGGTCGACCGAGGCCGCGGCCATGAGCAGCGACGGGATCGTCTTGTCGCACCCGCCGAGCAGCACCAGCCCGTCGACGGGGTTGGCGCGGAACGCCTCCTCCATCTGCATCGCGGCCAGGTTGCGCCAGAGCATCGCCGTGGGGCGGACCTGGGTCTCGCCCAGCCCGAAGACCGGCAGCTCCAGCGGGGTGCCGCCGGCGGCGTGGACGCCGTCGCGCACGGCGGCCGCGACCTCGGAGAGGTGGCGGTTGCACGGCACGAGGTCGGAGGCGGTGTTGGCGATGGCGATCTGCGGGCGGCCGAACGCGTCGTCCGGGACGCCGCGGCGCATCCACGCACGGTGGATGTAGGCGGAGCGGAGGTCCCCGGAGTACCACTGCGCGCTGCGGAGGGTCACGGCCGACATCCTCACCGCGTGCTGGGACGGTGGTCCAGGTGAGCGCACCGACCATGCGGGCCTTCGTGCTGACCGGGCCGGGCGAGGGGGCGGTGCAGGAGGTCCCCGTCCCGGTCGCCGCGCCCGGCGAGGTGGTCGTCGAGGTGGACCGGGCCGGCGTCTGCGGCACCGACGTCGAGCTGTTCACCGGCGAGCTGTCCTACCTGCACACCGGGCACTCCTCCTACCCCGTGCGACCCGGCCACGAGTGGTGCGGCCGGGTCACCGCGGTGGGCGACGCGGTCGACCCGGCCTGGCTGGGCCGGCGGGTCACGGGGGACACGATGCTCGGCGACCGGGTCTGCCGCCGGTGCCTGCGGGGGCAGCAGCACGTGTGCGAGGACCGGCAGGAGGTGGGCATCCGGGGCGACCGCCCCGGTGCGCTGGCCGAGCAGCTCGCCGTCCCTGCGGACTCGCTGCACGAGCTGCCCGACTCCGTCGACGCGGCGCTCGGCGCGCTCGTCGAGCCGGGGGGCAACGCCTGGCGGGCGGCGCAGGCCGCCGCGGTCGCCTCCGGCGACCGCGCGCTGGTGATCGGGCCCGGGACGATCGGCCTGCTGACGGCGATGTTCCTCCGTGCGGCGGGCGCCGAGGTGCACCTGCTCGGCATCACCCACTCCTCGCTCGAGTTCGCCCGCGGTCTCGGCTTCCCCGGTGCCTGGACCCGCGACACGCTCCCGGACCTGCCGTTCGACGCCGTCGTCGACGCCTCGACCGCCCCCGGGTCCCCGGCGCTGGCCGTGGACCTGGTCGAGCCCGCCGGGCGCGTCGTGTGCATCGGCCTCGCCGGCACGCCGAGCACCGTCGACACCCGCACGCTGGTGCTCGAGGACGTCACCGCGGTCGGGATCCTCTCGGCGTCCCCCGGCCTGGCTCCCACGATCGCCGCCTATCGGAGCGGGGAGGTCGACCCCCGGCCGCTGGTCGCCGCCACCGTCGGTCTCGGGCAGGTCGGCGCGGTGCTCGCGGGCGGCCGCCCTCCGGGCAGCGGCGCCGGGCCCAAGGTCCACGTCGACCCGCGGCTGCCCGCCTGAGTGGCGCCCCAGCCCGCTGATCCGCGCACTTCCGCGGATGTGCACGGGGCACTTCCGCGGAAGTGCACGGGGGTCAGACCCGCAGTCGCGTGCACTGCCCGGCGCGTCGGGTCGTGTTCGCTCACCGCGGCGCGTCCTCCCTCACCGCGGCGCGTCCTCCCTCACCGCAGGGCGTCCTCCCTCACCGCAGGGCGTCCTCCCTCACCGCAGTGCGTCCTCCCTCGTGGTGGGCGGTCGGGTAGGACGCCCGACGATCAGGTCACCTGATCGTGGCCACCGCCCATCAGTCGCGGGCGCGCTGCTTCTCGATCGCCTCGAGCACCGTCTTGCGGCCCTTGCCGAGCTCGCGCTCTGCCTGCTCGGCGCGGTCGAGCTGCGACTCGCCGGACATCCGGGCCACCCGCTTCCGCGCCTCCATCGCGTCCACGTCGACCAACTCGGCGGCCTTGCGGGCCTCCTTCGCCGCGTCGGTGTTGGCCACGTGCTGCTCGGTGGACCCCCGCTTCCTCGTGTCGGTGGCCCGCTTCTCCTCGTCGGAGAGCAGCTCCCACGCCGCGTCGGGCAGGTACCGCTTCGTCCCGTCCGAGCCGCGCGCCCGGTCGCCGCCGTCGGCGGTGTGCCAGTCCTGCGCGCCCCACTCCTGCAGGTGCCGCTGCGACTCGGTGCGCTCGCCCTCGTGCCGGTAGCCGCCGCCGGCCTTCTCGTACTCGGTGGTGAGCAGCTGGCTCTTGCGGGCGCTCCACTGGCCGGGCCGACCACCCCGGTCGCCCGCCTTGATCTCCTCCTTGAGCCGCGCGCGCAGCTCCGGGTCCGTGTAGTCCTCGGCGTAGTCCTCGGCCGACTTCCCGCTCATGCCGACGGCGGTACCCCATCCGGCCGTGCCTCACCCGGTGGAGCTCCACCGGTCAGCGGCGGGCGGGGGAGGCGCGCACGTGGATGCGCTCCCCCTGCGGGCCGAAGAGGGCGAGCACCTCGGCCGGCCGGTCGTCGGGGTTCCCGAGCCGATGCGGGGTGCGGGTGTCGAACTCGGCCACCTCGCCGGGGGTCAGGGTCACGTCGGCGTCGCCGAGCAGCAGCCGCAGCCGCCCGGACAGGACGTAGAGCCACTCCCAGCCCTCGTGCGAGCGCAACTCGCCGGGCTCCCCGCCCCAGCCCGGCGGCAGCACCATCTTGTAGGCCTGCAACCCGCCCGGGCGCCGGGTGAGCGGCAGGAAGGTGGCGCCGTGCCGGGTGATCGGCCGCAGCCGCACCCGCGGGTCGCCGGTCTCGGGGGCGTCGACGAGCTCGTCGAGCGGCACCTGGTGGGCGCGGGCCAGCGGCAGCAGCAGCTCCAGCGTGGGGCGGCGCTGCCCGGACTCCAGCCGCGACAGCGTCGACACCGAGATGCCGGTGTCGTCCGACAGCTGGGTGAGGGTGGCGCCCCGCCGGCGCCGCAGCTCGCGCAGCCGCGGGCCGACGGCGTCGAGGACGGCGTCCAGATCGGTCACGTTGCCAGTATGGCAAAGGAACTTGCGCTACCGGCAGATCGAGGCGCACCGTCGTCGGCATGGACGAGACGTACGACGTGGTGGTCATCGGCGGGGGTGCGGCCGGCCTCTCCGGCGCCCTCGCCCTGGGACGGGCGCGCCGCTCGGTGGCGGTGGTCGACGACGGGACGCCGCGCAACGCGCCGGCGCACGAGATGCACAACTACCTGGGCCGCGACGGGGCCCCGCCCGGCGACCTGCTCGCGGCCGGCCGGGCCGAGGTCGCCGGCTACGGCGGCGTGCTGGTCGAGGGCACGGTCACCGCGGCCGGCGGGTCGGCCGGTGCCTTCACCGTGGAGCTGGCCGGCGACCGGGTGCTGCGCGCGCGCCGGCTGCTGGTCACCACCGGCCTGACCGACGAGCTGCCGGGGATCCCCGGCGTGCGCGAGCTGTGGGGCACCGACGTCCTGCACTGCCCGTACTGCCACGGCTGGGAGGTGCGCGACCAGCCCGTCGGCGTGGTCGCCACCGGCCCGATGTCGCTGCACCAGGCCCAGCTGTGGCGGCAGTGGAGCGCCGACCTCGTCTTCTTCCTGCACACCGCGCCGGAGCCGGACGACGCCACCGCCGAGGCGCTCGCCGCCCGCGGCATCCGGGTGGTGCGCGGCGAGGTCGCGGCGCTGGAGACCGACGGCGACCGGCTGACCGGCGTGCGCCTGGCGACCGGGGAGGTCGTGCCGCGCAGCGCCGTCGTCGTCGCCCCGGTGTTCACCGCCCGCTCGGCCGTGCTGACCGGGCTGGGGGTGGAGGCGCAGCCGTTCCGCATGGGCGAGGCGGTCGTCGGGTCGCACGTGCCGGTCGACGCGCGCGGGGCCACCGCGGTGCCCGGCGTGTGGGCGGCCGGCAACGTCGCCGACCCCGGCGCCCAGGTCATCGGTGCCGCGGCCGCGGGGCTCATGGCCGCCGCCGCGATCAACGCCGACCTCGTCGCCGAGGACACCCGGGCCGCGGTGGAGGTGGTCCGGGCGATGAGCGACCCGGAGTTCGGCGAGCAGTGGTGGGAGGAGCGCTACCGCTCGCACGGGCACGGCGTCTGGAGCGGCCGGGTCAACGACGTGCTGGCCACCGAGGCCGCCGACCTGCCGCCCGGCCGGGCGCTCGACGCCGGGGCCGGCGAGGGCGGGGACGCCGTCTGGCTGGCCCGCCGCGGCTGGGAGGTCACCGCGCTCGACCTCTCCCGCACCGCGCTGGACCGGGCCGCCGCGGCCGCCGCGGAGGCGGACGTCGCGCTGGAGACCCGCCACGCCGACGTCACCGCATGGGAGCCGGGGGAGGAGCGCTGGGACCTGGTGACCGCGTCGTTCCTGCACTTCCCGCCCGGCACCCGCGACACCGTGCTGCGGCGGCTGGCCGCGGCGGTCGCCCCCGGCGGCACGCTGCTGGTCACCATGCACGACGGCAGCGACTCCTCCCGGGGCATCCAGCGGCCGGGACTGCCCGACTGGTACGCCACCGGCGAGCAGCTGGCCGCGGTCCTCGACGC
The DNA here is from genome assembly GCF_054050195.1 of Geodermatophilus sp. SYSU D00710. Taxonomy (NCBI): domain Bacteria; kingdom Bacillati; phylum Actinomycetota; class Actinomycetes; order Geodermatophilales; family Geodermatophilaceae; genus Geodermatophilus; species Geodermatophilus sp. SYSU D00710. Next base: position 103,199 of record NZ_JBJGYX010000006.1, on the reverse strand, counting down.
CGGCGACTGGGAGGTGCAGGTGGCCGAGGCGCGGCCACGCGAGGCCCGCGGCCACGAGCACGGGTCGGTCCACGCCGCGGACGCCGTCCTGCGGGCCCGGCGGCGTCAGCCGGTGACGTCGTCCTCGCTCGTGTAGAGCAGCCGCAGCCGCGCGGGCGGGGTGAACGGCCGCCAGCCGTCGCGGGTCTGGGCGAGGCGGTCGGCCACCAGCCACAGCACCGCCGGGTCGTGGCCCATCCCCAGGTGGCTGGCGTGCACGCCGACGTTCTCCGCGCGCGGGCCGGGCGTCTGCCGGCAGGCCCGCCAGTCGACGACGCCGTCCCAGCGCGAGTACACCGCGGTGCTCGGGACCGGCAGGCCGCCGGCCAGGCCGCCCCGCCCGCGCGGCACCGCGTGCAGGTGCCGGTAGCGGGCGTAGGCGCGGGCGCCGGGGCTGTCGTCGGCGGGGCGGCCGGACATCCCGAACGGCGAGCCGAGGCTGACCACCTGGCGCACCAGGTGCGGGACCCGCAGCGCCAGCCGGCGGGCGTAGATGCCGCCGAGGCTCTGCCCGACGATGCTCACCGGCCCGCCGTGCCGCTCGGCGAGCCGCTCCACCAGCCGGGGCAGCTCGTCGGTGATCTCCTTGGTCGGACCGCGGTTGCGGCCCAGCTCCCAGCCGACCACCGGGTAGCCCAGCCCGCGCACCCAGCGGCGGAGGGTGACCGTGGAGACGTCGGAGGCGAGCAGCCCGGGCAGCACCAGGACGCCGTGTGCCTCCCCGCGCGGGGCGCCGCGCAGCAGGGGGTAGGCGAGGGCGAGCGCACCGGCGCTGGCGGCGGCGCGCACCGGCTCGGTGGCGGCCAGCAGCGTGCGGCGGCGTCCGGCGGTCCGGGGGTCCGGGGATCCGGTCACGGGCTCTCCTCCGCGGGCGGCGGTTGCTGTCCGGGTGCCCATACCCGCCCGGACGCCTCCGGACCGTCGCCATGACGTGGCCCCGGTCGCGTTCTGGAGCCTCGTACGGCTCCGGTTCCGCGTCATGCCGGCGGGCCGGCGGGGTCTTCATGCGTGCACGGCCCCCGCGGTGACGACGTCGCACCGGGCCACACACGGAGGAGACCCCGATGACCAGCATGCTCAAGCGTTCTGCCGTCTGCGTGGCGGCCAGCGCCGCCCTCGTCACCGGCAGCGCCGGGATCGCCAGCGCCCAGCCGGTCCAGGACGGCCTCATCAACGTGGCCGTCGGCGACATCACCATCCTCGAGGACGTCAACGTGGCCGTGGCCGCCCAGGTCGCGGCGCAGGTCTGCGGGCTCAAGGTCGGGCCGGTGGCCGTGCTCGGCCGGGCCGTGGACCGCAGCGGTGAGACCACCACGGTCTGCGAGGCGCCGTTCGGGGACGTCGTCTTCCGGCAGGCCTGACCGAGCCGGCGCGGACACCCGTCCGCGCCTCACGAGCCCCCGGCCGGGACCGAAGCCCCCCGACCCGGCCGGGGGCCCGTTCCTCACCGCGGGCGCAGCAGCGCCCGCTGGGCCATGTCCGAGGTCGCCAGCACCTCGATGAGGAACTCCGACGCCGCCGCGGCGACGTCGGCCAGCTCGTCGGCGGGCGTCTCCCGGAGCACCTCGAGCAGCACCTCGTGGTGGACCCGCGCCACCTCGAGGATGCCCAGCCCCTCGGTGACCGCGGCCCGGCCGAGCTCGTAGCCGCGGTTGAGCGACGCCTCGCTGCGGCGGGCGAGGTGGGCCAGGAAGGCGACGCGGTAGTCGCGGGTGAGCCCCTCGACGCCGGTCACACCGGCCCGCCCCGAGTCGTCGTCATCGGGAGGCGGGACCCGGCGACCCGGTCGAGGAAGGCGAGTCCCTCCTCGAGGTCGAGCGCGGTGTGCACCGACCCGGTGTCCATGCCCAGGGCCACCATCGCGAAGGCCACCTCCGGCCGGATGCCGACCACCACGGTCACCGCCCCGCGGAGCCGGGCCACCTCGGCGATCGTGCGCAGCGTCCGCGTGCCGAAGGAGTCCAGCACGTCGAGCGCGGCGACGTCGATGACCACCCCGCGCGCGCGGTCGTTGCCGATGCGCTCCACGAGGTCGTGCTGGAACGCGGTCATCTGCGTGTCGTCGAGGGCGGTGTGGATCGAGGCGATGAGGTAGGACCCCTGCCGCAGGATCGAGACCAGCCGGGGCCCGGTCACGGGACCGCAGTCCCGTCGTCCCTGCCGGTCGCGTAGCCGAGGAGGCGCTCGGCCTCCTCGAGGCCGCCCTGCAGGTCGCCGATGGTGTCCATCTTGCTCAGGTCCACCCCGATGGTGACCAGCGTCTGGGCGATCATCGGCGAGAGGCCGGTGATGATGACGCTGGCGCCCATGAGCCGGGAGGCGTCGACGGTCTGCACGAGGTGGTTGGCCACCGACTCGTCGACCTCGGGGACCCCGGTGATGTCGATGACCACCACCCGCGCGCGGTGGGTGCGGATGCCGGTGAGCAGTTGCTCGGTGAGCTGACGGGCCCGCTCGCTGTCCAGGACGCCGATGATCGGCAGGATGAGCAGCCGCTCGCGCACCGGCAGGACCGGGGTGGACAGCTCGCGCAGCGCGTCCTGCTGCTGCCGGATGACCCGCTCGCGCTCCTCGACGAAGCTGACCGCGACGGTGTTCGCGATGCGGTTGGCGGCCGGCTCGTAGGCGTCGAGCACCCGGTTGAGCAGGCCGAAGTCGCGCTGGTACTTCTCGAACAGCGACCGGGCGAGCACGTCGCGCAGCAGCAGCACGATCCCGACGACCTCGTGGGTCTCCACGCCGCGCGGGATGATCCGCTCCGAGAGGTCGCGGGCGTAGCGCCGCAGCGCCTCGACGCTGCCGGTCTCCAGCACCTCGACGTAGTTGTCGTAGACCGACGTGGTCTCGGCCGCCATCTCCTGCGGGGTCATCGCGTGCAGCAGGCCGGCCTGCTGGATGCGCTCGGCCCACTCGTGGCGCAGCCGGGTGCGGTGCTCGCGCAGGTGGGCGACGAGCTGGGGGAGCAGCTGGTCCTCGCCGGGGCCCTCGGACAGGGCCGTGGCCGTGGCCGGAGCCGGTCCCTCGATGCTGCTCATCGCTCACCACACCATCTCGTCATCGTCACCGTCGTACCCCGCCCCACCTCGGAGGCGATCGCGAACTCGTCCATCAGCCGCCGGGCGCCGGGCAGCCCCAGGCCCAGGCCGGCGTAGGTGCTGTAGCCGTCCTGCAGCGCCCGCTCGACGTCGGGGATGCCCGGTCCGGCGTCGCGCGCGGTCACCTGCACGCCCTTGCGCGGCTCGTCGAGGACCTCGACGACGACCTCGCCGGAGCCCGCGAACTTGACGATGTTGCGGGTCACCTCGGAGACCGCCGTGGCGATGAGCGTCAGGTCGGTGGGCGAGAAGCAGCCGAGCCGGCCGGCCAGGTCGCGGGCGGCCTGCCGGGCGGCGACGACGTCGGCGTCGCCCTCGATCGGGATGCGGACCTCGTCGTCGCGCTGCGGCGCCCGCTCGAGCAGCGGCCGGCTCAGGGCGGCGCAGACGTCGCACTCGAGCAGGTGCCGCCCGGCGTCGACCTCGCGCTGCCGGCGGCGGTCACCGCTGGAGAGGGCGAACAGGACCGGGCGGCAGCGGTCGGTCGGCGGCTCGGTGCGGTCGCGGGCGAGCAGGTACTCCACCCGCAGTCGGGCCCGCGCGCGGTGCAGCTGCGCGGCGACTGCTCCGGCGGTCGAGCCGAGCTCGGTGGCCAGCGCCCGGGTGTCCCGGCCCGACACCTCGTGCTCCAGGAGCGCCAGCCGGTCGCGCTCGGAGAGCCGGGCCAGTGCCTCGGCGACCGCCGTCCGCTCCTCCGCGGCGAGCAGCTCGCCCTCGGGTGGGTCGGGCGCCCGGAGGTCGACCACCCGGTGCTGGTTGCGCCGCTGCCGGTCCTGCTCCCGCCAGGAGGTGGCGACGACGTTGCGCGCCGTGGCGATGGCGTAGGGCTCGAGCATGCCGGGCTCGACGCGGCCGGAGGCGGCGAGCACGCGGACGAGGGTCTCCTGGACCAGGTCCTCGGCGGCGGTGGCGTCGGCGACGCGGGCCGCCACGATGCGCCGGACCATGGGGATGAGCGAGGCCACGGCGTCGGAGCCGCCCAACGGCGACGCACCGACGGACTCCGCGGCCCCCACTCGCGGGACGCTACCGCCGGACGGCCGTCCCGGCGCCCGCTGCGGAGCGCCGGGACGGCCGCCGCGGTCAGCGCTGCGCCAGGTAGGCGGCCGCGGTCTCCCGGAGCCGCTCGTGCACGCCGTCGGCGGCCGGGGCGCCCGGCAGGTACCGCTTGGCCAGCTTGGCCACCATCGTGTAGTTGGTGTCGACGACGTTGCCCGCCGGCGCCAGCCCCGCCTGGCTGACCAGCTGGTAGGCGTCGAGCCGGTCCCAGCCGGTGAGCTCCGCCGCCCACGTCACCAGGTCGTGCTGGCTGACCCGGAACGCGTCCTCGAGCGGTCGGACCGAGCCGGTGGACATGAGGAACTCGTCTGTCTCCAGCCGCGGCCACGCCGGGCCGCCGCCCTTGACCAGGTCGACGACGACCACGGTCCGCATGGCCGCCTCGACGGCGGTCCCGCAGACCTCGCCCTCGCCCTGCCGGCAGTGCCCGTCGCCGATGGCGAGCTGGCCGCCGGGGACGTTGACGCCGAAGTAGAGCGTCGTCCCCGCGCGGACCTCGGGGGTGTCCATGTTCCCGCCGTGCGCGCCCGGCGTGATGCTCATGTGCACCTCGCCGGCGCCGGGGGCGACGCCGATGGTCCCGTGCATCGGGTCGAGCGGGAGCTCCACCTCCGGCCCGCCGCGGCGCGGCCGGAACAGGCAGGTGCCCCGCTCCCGGTCGACCTCGTAGAGCCACACCAGCTCCTCGAGCGGCTCGTGCAGCATCGCCGTCTGGTGCGTGGTGGTCAGCGCCCCGAAGTGCGGGAAGGTGGTCGACACGGCCCAGTCCCGCACCGGGGCGATGTCGACCAGGTGCACGGCCAGCGTGTCGCCGGGCTCGGCGCCCTCGACGGCGATCGGGCCGGTGACCGGGTTGAGGTAGGGGAACACGCACACCTGGCTGGGCAGGTCGTCGACGCTGCGCACGGCCCCGCCGAAGCAGTCCTCCGTGGCCAGCTCGACCACCGTGCCGGGCGCGACGGTCAGCAGCGGCTCCCCGCCGCCGAACGAGTAGCGCAGCTGGTCGGGTGTCGGCTCCAGCGAGACGACCTCGAGGCTGGCGGTCACAGTCGCTCCTCCGCTCGGATCTCCGGCCGGCGGCCGGTGGCGATCAGGACCACCATCAGCACCAGGCCGATCGCCAGCCAGGCGAAGCCCAGCTCCTGGGCCGCCACCTGGGCGTTGTAGACGACGTAGGCGAGGATCGCGAACCCGATGACGGGCACCGCGAGGTGCAGCCACCAGTTGCGGCTGCCGTTCTTGACCACGAAGTGCACGACGACCGCGACGTGCAGCAGCAGGAACGCCGACAGGGCGCCGAAGTTGACCAGCGTGGACAGCAGCGTGATCCCGTCCTCCCGGGACTCCATGTACAGGCCCAGCACCAGGGAGATCGCGGCGACCAGCAGCGTGGCGTTGACCGGCACCCGGCGGGTCGGGTGCACCTGCCGCAGGAAGCTGGGCAGCTGCCGGTCACGGGCCATGGCGAACAGCAGCCGCGAGGTGGCCGCCTGGGCGACCAGCGAGTTGGCGAAGCCCCAGGCGATCGCCGTCGCCACCGCCGTCAGCGTGCCCAGCCAGGCACCCCCGGCCACCTCGGCCGCGTCGTAGAACGCGGTGCCGGCGGCGTCGCCCTCGGCGATGAGGGTGTCGGGGTCGGGCACCAGCAGCGCCGCGACCCAGGTCTGCACGATGAACAGCGTCCCGGCCAGCGCCAGCGCGGCGATCATCGCCTTGCCGATCGAGCGGGCCGACTCCCGGTTCTCCTCGGCCAGGGTCGAGATGCCGTCGAAGCCGAGGAAGCTCAGCACTGCGATCGAGACCGCGCCGAAGACCAGCTCCAGGGAGAACGTGTCGCTGTTGTAGATCGGGGTGAGGTCGAAGCCGCGGCCCTCGCCGGAGGCCAGCGCCACGACGCCGATCACGAGGAAGATCGCGAGCACGATCAGCTCGCCGACCAGCATGATCTTGTTGACCCGCGCGGTGAACTCGATGCCGAAGTAGTTGACGACGGTGTTGAGGACGACGAACCCGATGAGCCACACCCAGACGGGGACCGACGCGATGATCGAGTTCATCGCGATCGCGGCGATCAGGTAGAGCAGCGCGGGGACGAGCACGTAGTCGAGCAGGATCATCCAGCCGGCGATGAAGCCCACCGGCTGGGCGATGCCGCGCCCGGCGTAGGTGTAGACCGAGCCGGCCATCGGGAACGCGCGCGACATCTGCGAGTACGACGCCGCGGTGAACGCCATGGCCAGACCGCCGATGGCGTAGGCCAGCGCCACCATGCCGCCGCTGGCCTGGAAGACGCCGCCGAAGATGCCGAACGGCGCGATCGGGACCATGAAGACCAGGCCGTAGACCAGCAGGTCGGTGAAGCTCAGCGAGCGCTTGAGCTCCTGCCGGTAGCCGAACTCCTCGACGCCGGCAGCGCCGGCCGCCGGGACCGCGCCGGCTCCGGTTCTCCCGGGGGCGTGCGCGGAGTGGGTGGTGCGGGGGTCGCTCACGACTCCTCCTCTCGGCCGGCTCGGGGCCGGACGCGGGGAGGGTAGGCCCAGTTGTTTCCATCTGGAAGCACCGGGGGTCAGCCGCGCGGCGGGACCTCCCGGAAGACCAGCCCGTCGGCGCGGGCCAGCCGCGGCTGCGGCGGCCGGACCGGTGTCACCGCCCGCCCGCCGAGCAGGCCGGCCGCGGTGCGGACGCCGTCGTAGACCCCGCGCGCGTACGCGCACACGACGGGTGCAGACGGCCCGGCCCGGGCGGCGAGCCGCTCCTGGAGGGCGAGCTGGCCCTCGTCGGCGGCGTCGGCCGCGGCGGCGAAGGAGGGCATGCAGGCGTAGAGCTCGCCGGTGCCGTCGCCACCGACGGCGTAGAGACCGTTCTCCTCCAGCGCCCCCGACAGCCGGACCACCCGCCGGTCGAGGCCGGCGCGGGCGAAGGCGCGGTTGAAGGCGACCAGGTCGCGGCCGACGAGGCTGAGCAGGACGGCGTCGGCCCGGCTGCGGCGGACCAGGTCCAGCGCGGGCCCGGGGTCGGCCGGGCCGAAGGGGACCAGCAGCTCGCCGGCGACCTCGGCGCCCAGGTCGCGCAGCACGGCGCGGGCGGCCCGGTGCACGGCCTGGGGCCACACGTAGTCGGTGCCGAGCAGTACCCAGCGCCGGGCCCGCCGGTGGCGTACCAGCCAGGCGAGCGCGGCGGCGTGCTGGGACAGCGGGGACGAGCCGATCCGCAGGACGCCGCCGACACTGCGGCCGCCCTCGTGCGGCGGGGTGAAGACGTAGCCGGCCCGGCCCGCCATGGCCGCGGCCACCGCCCGGGACACGTCGCTGGTGGAGAAGCCGACGAGGACGTCGACCGCGCCGGCGGCGTGCAGGGCCGCGGCCTCGGCGGCCACCTCGGCCGGACGCCGGCCGGCGTCGACGGTGACCAGCTCGACCGGTCGGCCGCGGACGCCGCCGGCCTCGTTGAGCTCCTCGGCGGCCAGGCCCGCGAGGTCGAGCGCCGACGGTGCGGTCATGGCCAGGGGGCCGGACAGCGGGACGGCGAGTCCGACCCGCGCGACACCCGGGGTGCGGCCGCTGAGGGCGGCCTCCCAGGCGTCCATCGGGACGGTCGGTCCGGGCACCGTCTGAGTATGGTGCGGACCATGCCGGTCGAGCAGCGGGCCACGGGTTCTCGCGTGCCGTCGGCGACCGGGCCGTCCCTCGTCGAGCTGCTGACCGTCGTCGCCCGTCGGGTCGCCCGCGGCGTCGCCACGGTGCTCGCCGAGGACGGCGCGACGCTCGACGCGTACCGCCTGATGCGGGCCCTGGGTGACGGGCCCGGCCGCACGATGGGGGAGCTGGGGACGGTGCTGTCGATGCCGGCGCCCACCGCCACCCGGCTGGTCGACGGGCTGGTCGACGCGGCGCTGGCCTACCGGCTGCCCGACCCCGGCGACGGCCGGCGGGTGCGGGTGCACCTGTCCGCGCGCGGCCGCACCCGGCTCGACCGGCTCGAGGCGCTGGTGCGGGCGCACGAGTCGGCGCTGGCGGCGGAGCTGGGCGCCGACCGGGTGCGCGCGCTCGTCGCCGCGCTCACCGACCTCGCCGGCCCGCCCGACTGGTCCGCCGAGGTGCCACGGCACCGCTGAGGCGGACGGCCGCCGTGTTGATCATCGGATGGGTGCACGCGACACGCGCGGACACGCCGGTGCGGGCGGCACACATCCGATGATCGACAACCGGTCCGATGATCGACACGCGGCGCCGGACACGCGGCGCCGCCGGGCTCACTCGGCCGGCGGGAGGATCCGCGGGACGAAGACCTCGTCGATCGGCCGCGGCCCGACGTACTGCCGGCAGGTGCAGGGCACCCAGGTGTGACCGGCCCAGCGGCCGCGCTTGTCGTAGGCGTCGCGGCGCAGCTCGGCGTAGCAGGTGTTGGTCTCGGTGTCGTGCTGGCTGAGCGCGTGACCGCAGCCGCACAGCGGGACCGGGTTCGGCGGGGGAGCGGCGGGACGGCGGCGTCCGAGCCGCCCGGCCACGAACCCGGCGACCAGCAGCGCCGCACCGACCACCAGGCTGACTGGTTCCACCGGAGACCCCTCCCACCGCGTCGACCTCCCGACGGTAACGCCGGGAGGGCGACGGCGGTGCCGGACGGATCAGGTGTCCTGCTTGCCCCGCCCGCTGACGGCGTCGCGCAGGTGGTCGATGAGCGCGGCCACCGGGCCCAGGGCCGTCCGCACGGGACCCTCGTTGGGTACCGCCGGGTGCGGCCGGGTGGGGGCGATCGTCTTGATCCGCTCGACCTGCTCGGCCATGCGCACCAGCTCCGCCCGGTCGAACGAGGCCCGCAGTTCGGTGAACATGCGGCCCTCCTCGTGCTCGACGTGCGTGCGGATCTCGCGGATCAGCGTGCGGATCTCGGTGTCGTACCGCTCGTCGGACGGGTCGAGCCGCTCGAGCTCCTTCATGGTGTGCTCGGCGAGGTCGTGCTCGTGCTTGGCGCGCTCGGCCTCCTCGGCGTCGACCTCCTTCTGCACCCGCGGGTAGACCTGCGTCTCCTCGGCGACGGAGTGCTTGACCAGGCCGATGCTGACCTCGTCGACGAGGGCGCGCTTGCGGGCGAGCGCGTCGGGGTCTGTGCTGCCCATGAGCTGCTCGAGCTCCTGGAATATGCGGTCGAACTCGCGGTGGTCGGCGCTGAGCAGGTCCACCACGTCGCGCTGGGTCTCGGTCACGGTGTCTCCCGGCTGGTCGGGCTCGGTCCCCGCGGCTGGGGAGGCCCCGACCGTTCCCCGAGCCCCGCCCGGGCACACCCACGGGACGGGGCCGCCCGCGCGCGGGTTTCGGCGGGACGGGACGCGGGGCACAGCAGCCCCGTGGAGTCCTACGCGGCCGGGCTCGCCCGGCCGGACCGGTGGACGCGGGGCCGGCCGGCCGGACAGCGCGCGCCCTGGCACGCCGTCGAGGCGCACCGCCCGCCCACCGAGCTCGACGGCGAGGTCGAGCTGGCGCTGTGCGGCGCGATCGTCCACGTCGAGGGCGGACGGCGCTGGGACCACGTCGGCGCCGGGCCCGCCGGCTGCGCCGAGTGCCGCCGGCTGTCGGGCCTGACCCGGTCGGTCGAGGCCGGTCCGGCGCAGTTCAGCCGGGCGCGCTGAGCCCCCGCCCGGTCAGCGCCGCCGACCGCTGATCGCCGAGAGACCGGTGATCTCGCGGCCGACGATGAGCGCCTGCACGTGGTCGGTGCCCTCGAAGGTGTAGATCGCCTCGATGTCGGCGTGGTGCCGCGCGATGTGGTGCTCGAGCAGGATCCCGTCGCCGCCGAACAGGTCGCGGGCGTCGGCCACGATCTGCCGGGCGGTGGCGCAGCAGTGCCGCTTGGCCAGCGACGCCATCGCCGCGGTCATCCGGCCGGCGTCGGCGAGGGTGGACAGCCGCCAGCACATCAGCTGCATGTTCGTGATCTCGGCGAGCATCGTGGCGAGCTTCTCCTGCACCAGCTGGTAGCCGGCGATGGGTGCGCCGAACTGCTCGCGGCCCAGGCAGTGCGCCAGCGCCAGCTCGTAGGCGGCCATGGCGACGCCCAGCGCCCGCCAGGCCACGGTGTAGCGGGTGCGGTCGAGGATGGTGGAGACGTCCTTGAACGACCGGCAGTTCTCCAGCCGGTTCTCCGCGGGCACGCGGGCGCCGTCGAGGGTGATCTCGGCCTGCCACACCGCGCGCAGCGCCGTCTTGCCGGTCATGACCCGCGCGGTGAACCCGGGCGTGCCCTTCTCGACGACGTAGCCGCCGACCTGGCCGTCCTCCCCACGCGCCCAGACGAGCACGTAGTCGGCGATCGAGCCGTTGCCGATCCACTTCTTCTGGCCGTCGAGGACGTAGCAGTCGCCGTCGCGGCGGGCGCTGGTCTCCAGGGCGACGGCGTCACTGCCGTGCCGGGGCTCGGTCAGCCCGAACGCGCCGATCTTCTCCATCCGCGCCATCGGGGGCAGGAACCGCTCGCGCTGCTCCTCCGAGCCCAGCAGCGCGATCGACTGCATGGCCAGGAAGCTGTGCACGCCGTTGAACGTGCCGATGCTGCCGTCGGCGCGCGCCAGCTCGGCGGCGACCAGCCCGGCCGCCACCGCGCTCATGCCCGGCGACCCGTAGCCCTGCACCGTGCCGCCCGCGATGCCGAGCGCGGCGAAGCCGGACACCAGCTCGAAGGGGAACTCCGCGCGCTCCCAGTAGTCGTTGATGCGCGGCGTGACCTCCTTGGCGCACCAGTCGGCCACCCGGTCCCGGATCTCGGTGTCCGCGGGGTCGAGCAGCTCCTCGAGGGCGTAGAAGTCGGTGCGCGCGGTCTCGGTCACGCGCCGACGCTACGCGCCGGCCGGGCGGGCTGCCGGGCGTGCGGGGCTGGGAGCCCCCGCTGCCGGATGAGCACTCGCGGTTGCTCGACTCGGCGTGCCGGCGCGTGTCGCCGACCCCGACTGCTCACTCGGGTCGCACCCCGTGCGGGAGCTCAGGCGCCGAGCAGCCCCCGGGCGTAGGCCGCCTGGCCCACGTGCTGCAGGTCGTCGGAGAGGACGCTGACCAGCCGCACGCCGAGGGTGACCGGCGGGTCCCAGCGCTCGTCGACGACGCGGTCGAGGTCGTCGTCGGACAGCCCGCGCAGGAACTCGTCGCTGCGGGCGGCCACCGCGTCGGCGTACTCGAGGAGCAGTGCCACGGAGGGCACGCGCACCGAGGCCACCTCCTCGGGGGACATGCCGTAGCCGGTGGCGGCGTCGTCGACCGGCAGGCCGAAGCGGGCGGCGAAGCCCTGCGCGGTCCACACCTGGGGTGTGCCGGCGACCTCGGCGAGGTGGTCGTCCTGCACGCGGAGCAGGTGCCAGGCCAGCCAGCCGACCGGGTTGGCGTCGGGACCGGGCCGGTGCGCCAGCTCCTCCGGGGACAGGCCCTCGAGGGCGCGGTGCAGCGTCTCGCCGATCTGGGCGTAGGCGTACCGGAGGAGGTCGGAGGTGCGCATGCCCCGGCGCTACCCGTCCCGCTCGCGGGGGACGCCCGCGGCGGCGGCCCGGCGGTAGGTTGCGGTGTCCACCCGCCGTCCGAGGGAGTCCCGCGTTGCCGTTCCTGCTCCAGCGGCTGCTGCGTTCCCTCCGGACCCGGCTGTCGGGTTGGCGCCTGCCGCTCGCCGTCGCCCTCCTGGTCTTCCTGACCAGCTGGGCGGCGATGGCGCTGGTCGAGCCGGCCGACAGCGGCCTGGCCGCCCCGGCCAACTACTGGTGGTTCTTCGTCGTCACCGCCGCCACCGTCGGCTACGGCGACCAGTTCCCCGTGTCCTTCGGCGGCCGCGTCGTCGGCGCCTACGTCATCGTCGGCGGGATCGTCACGCTGACCCTGCTGTTCACCGAGCTGGCCACCGCCCTGCAGACCACGCGGGGCAAGCGGCTGAGAGGAGTGGTCGGCCTGGACCTCCGGGACCACGTCGTCGTCCTGGGCTACACGCCGGGGCGGACCGAGCGGATCGTCGCCGAGCTGACCGTCGAGCCGGGCACGCGGATCGCGCTGTGCGCGCACGACGACGTCCCGGTCAACCCGATGCCCGAGGAGCCGGCGGTCTCCTTCGTCCGTGGCGACCTGACGCACGCCGACGTCATGACCCGGGCCGGGGTGGCCCGCGCCCGCACGGTCGTGATCGACGGCCGCGACGACAACGAGACGCTCGCCATCGCGGTCGCCGTCGACCACGCCAACCCCGACGTCCACATGGTGGCCGCGGTGCGTGACCTCGGCCGGCGCGTCACCCTGCGCTACGTCAACCCCGGGGTGCAGGTGGTGCAGTGGCACATGCCGTTCCTGCTCTCGGAGGAGGCGGCCGACCCGGGGCTCACCGCGGTCTACAACGAGCTGATGACCGCCGGCGGGCACGGCAACACCTACTCCGTGCGGGTGCCGGCCGGCCTGTCGCACCGCGCCTTCGGCGACTGGCAGACCGCCTTCGGCCGCGACCACGGCGCCACCGTGCTCGCCCTGCGCACCACCGATGGCCTGGTCGTCAGCCCCTCCTGGGACACCCCCGTGCCGGAGGGCGCCACGCTGTACTACGTCGCCGCCCACCGGCTCGACCCCGCCCGCCTCGCCCAGCGGGGCTGATCACCAGAAGCCGAGGAGGGCGGCGAGCAGCGCCACCACCCCGCCCAGGGCGGCCAGCACGGCGAGCACGGTCACGACGACCGGCACGACCACCCAGCGCCGCTTGAACCGCCGGCGCCGCGGCACGGGCGGTGCCGCCCGTCCCCGTCCCCGGCTCCGGCCCGGCGCGGGCGGCGCCGTCCGCCCGCGGCCGCGCACCGGTGCGGGCGGCGGTGCCTGCGGCGGGGGAGCCGGCGGGGCGGCGGCGCGCGCCTTCTGCTCGGCCCGCTCCCCGGACCTGCGCTCCCTGCGCTCCTTGCGTTCCCGGCGCTTGTCGGCGAGGTAGCGGGCCTGGTCGCGGGCATCGCGGGCGACGGTGCCGATGACCGAGGCCAGGGCGCGCAGGTCGTCGAGGTCGAAGCGCTCGACCTGGCCGCCCAGCGACGGCGCGCCCTCGGCCGGGGGACCGCCGGGCGCGGGCGGCGTCCAGGCCGGTCCCGGCCCGGCGCCGGCGAGGGCGTCCCGCAGGCCGGCCCGCGCGCGGGCGACGTCCCACCGCTGGGCGGGGTCGCGGGTCAGCAGCCCGTGCAGGACCGGGGCCAGCGGACCGGCCCGCTCGACCGGCGCGGGGTCCTCCTGGACGACGGCGAGCAGCGTGGCCATCGGCTCGGGCCGGTCGAAGGCGAGCCGGCCCTCGGCCGCGGTGTAGAGGGTCGCGCCCAGCGACCACAGGTCGACGGCGGGCCCGGGCTCCTCGCCGCGCGCCCGCTCGGGCGACATGTAGGCCGGTGAGCCGAGGATGGCGCCCGACGTGGTGATCGACGAGTCGCCGGTGGCCGTCGCGATGCCGAAGTCGGTCAGGTGCGCCGAGCAGTCGGCGCCGACGAGCACGTTGGCCGGCTTGACGTCGCGGTGCACGATCCCCGCCGCGTGCGCGGCCTCCAGCGCGTCGAGGACGTCGAGGCCGATGCGCGCCACCGTGCGCCACGGCAGCGGACCCGAGCGCTGCACGATCTCCTGCAGGCTGCGGGACTCGACCAGCTCCATCACCAGCCAGGGCCGGCCGTCCTCCTCGACGACGTCGTAGAGGGTGGTGACGCAGGGGTGCACCAGCCGGGCCGCCGTGCGGGCCTCGCGCAGGGTCCGCAGGCGCAGCGACTCGCGCTCCTCGTCGCTGAGGTGCGCCGGGAACACGATCTCCTTGAGGGCGACCGGCCGGCGCAGCACCTGGTCGGTGGCGCGCCACACGACGCCCATGCCACCTCGCCCGATGGTCTCGGTCACCGCGTAACGCCCGGCGACCAGGCGTCCGGTCCCGGTTTCGGCGGACATACGAGAACGCTACGCCCGGGGACGGGTCGGCGTCCTCCCCGCTCAGGCCGGGTTCGCCGGCTCCTCCGGGTCGCTGCGCGCCTCGAGGTCGTCGGCGACCTGCTGGGTCTCCATCTCGACGGCGATGTCGCGCGGCTGGGGGGCGTCGGGCTCGGTCGGCGGTGTCGTCATGACCGGCAGCCTGCCCCGGATCGTGCCGGCGCGCTCCCTAGACTCCGGCGACCGTGAGCGTCACCCGGCTGCTGGTCGCCAACCGCGGCGAGGTCGCCGTCCGCGTGCTGCGGACCGCGGCCGCGCTGGGCCTGTCCACCGTGGCGGTGGCTCCCGAGGACGACGCCGGGAGCCTGCACGTGCGCCGCGCCGACGACGCCGTCCGGCTGCCCGGCACCGGCCCGGCCGCCTACCTCGACGTCGCCGCGGTGGTCGGCGCCGCCGTGCGCGCCGGTGCCGACGGCCTGCACCCGGGCTGGGGGTTCCTCGCCGAGAGCCCGCGGCTGGCCCGCGCCTGTGCCGACGCCGGGCTCACGTTCGTCGGCCCGGACGCCGGTGTGCTGGCGCTCTTCGGCGACAAGACCCGTGCCCGCGACCGGGCGGCCGGGCTCGGCGTGCCGGTGCTCGCCGCCACCGGCGCCGACCCCGGCCCCGACGAGGCCGCGGCCTTACTGGCCGGCGGCCCGGTGATGGTCAAGGCACTCGCCGGGGGCGGCGGGCGCGGCATGCGGCCCGTGCACGACGCCGCCGCGCTGCCCGCGGCCCTGGAGCGCTGCCGGTCGGAGGCGCGGGCGGCCTTCGGCGACGGCGCCGTGTACCTCGAGCGGCTGCTCACCGGTGCCCGGCACGTCGAGGTGCAGGTGGCCGGCGACGGCGCCGAGATCGTGGTCCTCGGCGACCGGGACTGCTCGCTGCAGCGGCGCCGGCAGAAGCTGGTCGAGGTGGCGCCCGCGCCGGCGCTCGGCGACGACCTGCGCGGCCGCCTCGCCGCCTGGGCGACGGTGCTGTGCGGATCGGCGGGCCTGCGCGGGCTGGCGACGGTGGAGTTCCTCGTCCGCGGCGACGAGATCGCCTTCCTCGAGGTCAACCCGCGGCTGCAGGTCGAGCACACCGTCACCGAGGAGGTCACCGGCCTCGACCTGGTGGAGGTGGGCATCCGGCTGGCCGAGGGCGCGACGCTGGCCGGCCTGGGGCTGCAGAACCCGCCGCCGGTCCGCGGCGCCGCCGTCCAGGCGCGGGTCAACGCCGAGACCCTGCTCCCCGACGGCACCGTGCGGCCGGGCACCGGGGTGCTCGAGCGGTTCGTCCCGCCGACCGGGCGCGGTGTGCGGGTCGACACCGCCGCGGTGCCCGGCGCCGAGATCGGCCCCCGCTACGACTCGCTGCTGGCCAAGGTGGTCGTGCACGACCGCGACCTCCCGCGGGCGCTGGCCGGCGCCGCCCGGGCGCTGGCCGAGCTCGACGTCGCCGGCGTGCCCACCACCGCCGGCCTGCTCGCCGCGCTGGTCGCACTGCCCGAGGTCGCCGAGGGGCGGGCGGGCACCGGCCTGGTCGACGCGCGCCTGGCCGAGCTGGTGCCGGAGCCGGCCCCGGAGCACCCCGCCGGGCCCGCCCTCGACGGCGTCCTGCCGGTCACCGCACCGCTGTCGGGGGCGGTGGTCGAGGTCGCCGCCGCCGAGGGCGACGCCGTCGCCGCCGGGGCCACGCTGCTGGTGCTCGAGGCCATGAAGATGGAGCACGTGGTGGCCGCGCCGGTCGCCGGCGTGGTCGCCGGCCTGACGGCGCGGGTGGGTGACGTCGTCACCGCGGGGACCGTGCTCGGCGGGGTCCTCCCCGGCGAGGTCGACGACGCCGCCGGCGGGCCGGGCGAGGACGACCCGGACGCGGTCCGCCCCGAGCTCGCCGAGCTGCACGAGCGGCGGGCCGCCACCCTCGACGCGGCCCGGCCCGACGTGGTCACCCGCCGGCACGACGCCGGGCGGATGACCGCGCGGGAGACGGTGGCCGCGCTGGTCGACGAGGGCACCTTCGTCGAGTACGGGCAGCTGGGCATCGCCGCGCAGCGGGCGCGCCGGTCGCTGGCGGAGCTGGTCGCCCGCACCCCCGGCGACGGGATGGTCACCGGCATCGGCGAGGTCGGCGGCGTCCCCTGCGCGGTGCTGGTCTACGACTACACCGTGCTGGCCGGCACCCAGGGCCGCACCAACCACCGCAAGACCGACCGGCTGCTCGAGGTCGCCGCCGAGCGCGGGCTGCCGGTGGTGCTCGTGGCCGAGGGCGGCGGCGGGCGACCCGGCGACACCGACGGCGGTGGCTTCTCCCGGCTCGACGTCCCGACGTTCACCACGATGGCGCGCCTGGCCGGGAGGGTGCCCACGGTCGCCGTCGTCTCCGGGTACTGCTTCGCCGGCAACGCCGCGCTGGTGGGCTGCTGCGACGTCGTCGTCGCCACCGAGGACAGCAGCATCGGCATGGGCGGCCCGGCGATGATCGAGGCCGGCGGCCTCGGCGTCGTCGCTCCCGGAGACGTCGGGCCGACGGCGGTGCAGGCGGCCAACGGCGTGGTCGACGTCGTGGTCGCCGACGACGCCGCCGCGGTCGCCGCCGCCCGGCGCGCGGTCGGGCTGCTGGCCGGGCGGGTCGAGCCGGGAGAGGCCGCCGACCAGCGGTCGCTGCGGACGGCGCTGCCGGCCAACCGGGTGCGCAGCTACGACGTGCGGCCGGTGGTCACCACGCTCGCCGACGCCGGCAGCGTGCTGGAGCTGCGCCCCGCGTTCGGCCGCGGGATCGTCACCGCCCTCGCCCGGCTGGGCGGCCGGCCGGTGGGGTTCCTGGCCAACGACCCGCGGCACCTCGGCGGCGCGATCGACGGCGAGTCGGCGGACAAGGCGGCGGCGTTCCTGCGGCTGTGCGGGTCGGCCGGGCTGCCGGTGGTCTCGCTGGTCGACACCCCCGGCTTCATGGTCGGCCCGGAGTCCGAGCGCACCGGCACCGTGCGGCGCTTCGGCGGGCTCTACGTCGCCGGGGCGCAGCTGCCGGTGCCGCTGCTCGCGGTGGTGCTGCGCAAGGCCTACGGCCTGGGGGCGATGGCGATGCTCGGCGGCGACCTGCAGGCCCCGCTGCTCACGCTGGCCTGGCCGACCGGCGAGTTCGGGCCGATGAGCCTGGAGGGTGCCGTCCGGCTCGGGGCGCGGCGTGAGCTGGAGGCCCTGCCGGCAGACGCCCGCGAGGCCCGGTTCGCCGAGCTGGTCGCGCAGTCCTACGCGCAGGGGCGGGCGCTCAACGTGGCGTCGGCGTTCGAGGTGGACGACGTCGTGGACCCGGCCGACACCCGCGAGGTGCTGCTGCGCGCGCTGGCCGGGCTCGCCGGGTGACGCTCAGCCGCCCTCGCCCAGGCGGCGCTGCAGCACCTCGTGCTCGCGGCGCAGCACGACCTGGGTGACCAGGTCGCGCACGGCCGCCTCGGCCTGCCGGCCGATGAGCGGGGCGTCGACCTTCGCGTCGCCGGTGACCGTGGCGCGGGTCCCGCCGTCCGCGGGCGTCAGCCGCCGGGCGCAGGTGACCCGGGCCTCGCGGCCCATGATCTCGGCGCGCAGGTCGAGGTCGCCGCGGTAGCCGCGGTCGCCGTCGGGGCGCCAGGTGGTGACCTGCGAGACCGGCACGGTGCTGCCGACGAAGCGGGCGAAGACCGGCGGGATGCCCGTCGTGGGGGCCGACAGCCGCATCCGCGTGGTGGTGCCGGTTCCCTCCGTACGGCTGGACACCTCCTGCACCTGCGCCTCCAGGGCCTGGGCGACCTCGCGCAGGAGGGACTCGTCGGTGAGGACGGCGAGGACGCGCTCGGGGTCGGCGGGGTAGGTGGTGGTGACGTCGATGGGCACGGCTCATCCTCGTCCGGGCGGACCCGCGCCCGCTCGCCGGGGTCACACTGCCGCGGTGGACGAGGTGGTGATCCGGCCGGCGGAGCCGGGGGACGCGGCGGCGGTCGCCGCGGTGCAGGCGCGCGCGGGGCGGGCGGCCTGGTCGTCCTTCCTCGGCGACGTCCTGGCCGAGCCCGACGTGCCGCTGTGGCGGGAGCGGGTGACCGCGCCGGGGTTCCTGGTGGCCGAGCGCGGCGGCGCCGTCGTCGGCTTCACGCGGGCCGACGACGCCACCGGCGAGGTGACGCTGCTCTACGTGGACCCCGTCGAGCAGGGGAGGGGCACCGGGCGCGCGCTGCTGGCCGCCGTCCTCGACCGGCTCCGCCGAGCCGGGTGGGACCGCGCCCGGCTGCGCACCGAGGAGCGCAACACCGGGCCGCGGACGTTCTACGAGCGGGCCGGCTGGCGCCCGACGGGTGAGGTGCTCGAGCGCGAGTGGGCCGGCCACCGGCTGCGCGAGGTCTGGTACGCCACCGACCTGCGCCGGTAGCGCGTCCGGGTCACGGCGTGACCGGCGCCGGCTCGGCCGGGGTGCAGGGCACGGGCTCGCCGGTCACGGGGTCGGTCGGCGGCGGGGGCGGCGGGGTGGCCGCCGGGTCGGCGGGCGCGGGCACCTCGCACGCCGGCTCGGTGGGCTCGGCCGTCGGCGTCGGGGCGGGCTCGGGCGTCGGCTCCGGGGTGGGCTCCGGCGTCGGTTCGGGGGTCGGTTCGGGCGTCGGTTCCGGGGTGGGCTCCGGGGTCGGCTCGGGCGTGGGCTCAGGAACGGGCGTCGGCGTGGTGGTCGGTGTCGTGGTGGTCGACGGCGTGGTGGTCGACGGTGCCGCGGTGGACGGTGCGGTGGTCGGCGACGGCGGCGACGTGGTGTAGGTCCCGGTCGACGGCGAGGCCGCCGGCGTGCTCGGGAGACCGGCCGCGGGAGCGGTCGTCGTCCCGGCGGTCGCCTCGGCGCGCAGGTATCGGTCCAGGTCCTCGGTGAACGGCGGGAACGGGTCCTGGGGCACCAGGGCCGCCCAGTCGACCACCGGCGCCTCCGGCGGCGCGGGCGCCCACCCCTCCTCGAATCCGGGGGCGAGCACGCCGATGCTCGGCAGGGCGAGCGGCCCGGCGTCGGATGCCGGCTCGGGCGTGGGGCGGTAGACGTCGCCGGCCGGCGCGGTGTCCTCTCCGCCCCGTTCCGCGCCGGGGACGGCCGACGTCGCGGACAGGGCCGCCGCCACCCCGAGCGCACAGGCGCTCGCTCCGACAGCCGGGATGAAGCGGGCCGAGCGGATCCCTCGCCGTGACCTGTCCACTGCGCTCCCCCCTGAGCTGCCGGACGACCGGGTGGGACATGTTGACCCGGACGGTTCCGCCCCGTCTACGGGAGCCCGCGCGTCGAGTCCGCTGCTCCCGCCACGGGGTGGCCGCTCAGCCCCGGTTGCGGCGGGCGATCTCGGTGCTCAGCGCCGTGGCGAAGGCCGTCCACGCGGCGTAGGGGAGCAGCGCCAGCCCGGCCGTCCGGTCGATCCGCGCCGACCGCCGGGCGAGGTCGGCGGTCGAGACGGCGAGCAGTGCCGCCTCCGCCGCTGCCGGCCACGGCCGGTGGGCGCGGAAGAACGCCCACGGCCACCCGGCGTTGAGCACCAGGTTGACCGCGAAGGCGCCCGACCAGCTCCGCCGGTCGGTGCCGGCCCGCCGCAGCGTGCGGGTCCCCGCCGCGGCGACCAGCGCGTACAGCGCCGTCCACACGATCCCGAACACCGGGCCGGGCGGTTGCCAGCGCGGCGTGTCCAGCCGCCGGTACCAGTCCGAGCCGACGTCGGTGCCCGCCGTGCCCACCAGCGCGGTGAGCACGACGGGCACGGCGGAGGAGACCAGGGGGGAGGGGCGGCGCACGTCCCGAGGATGGCCCTCGCCGTCCCGGCCGGCACGGCGGTCAGACCGGTACGGCCTCCCGGGCGGCGGGGGCCGGTGCGTCCGGCCGGACCCGGCGGGCGCGGGCCGCGCCGGCGCCGAGCAGGAGCAGGCCGGCCAGGCACCAGGCGGAGAGCACGAGCAGCGCGGAGCCCGCCCCGGCACCGTCGAACCACGAGGTGGCGCGCAGCAGGGTCCCGGTCGCGCCCGGCGGCAGCCACTGGCCCACCGTGCCCCAGGCGCCCGGCAGCAGCTCCGGTGCGCCGGCCAGACCGGACAGCGGGTTGCCCAGCAGGACCGTCGTCGCCGCGCCCAGCGCCAGTCCCGGCGTGCCCAGCAGGTCGTGCAGGCCCAGCAGCACCAGGGCGGTCGCCGCGATGCCGAACGCCACGACGGCCGACGTCGTCCACCACCCGGCCTCGACCGCGCCGAGCCAGGTGCCCAGCACGGTCGCGGTGACCATGCCGCCGGCCACCGCCGCGGCGAGCGCCGTGGCGACCTGCCGGGCTCGGCCGCGCACCAGCCGCGAGGCCAGGGCGGCGGTGACGATGCCGCCCAGCGCGAGGGGCAGCGCGGCGGCGGCCAGCCCGGCTCCGCGCGGGTCGGCCTCGGGCGCAGGGACGACGTCCTCCACCGGCACGTCTGTCCCGGTCGCCGCGCCGAGACCGGTGGCGACCTGACGCAGGGAGTTCGCGACGGTCGGGGAGGCGGCCGAGGCGACGAGCAGGCGCGGCCCGCCGGCATCGACGACCACCGCGCCGTACACCTCGCGGTCCTCGATGGCCGCCCGGGCGGCGGGCTCGCCGTCGACCGGACGGACGTCGTAGGCACCGGGTGCCGCGGTGTCGAGGGCTGCGGTCACCTGCTCCGTGGCGGCCGGGGGCCCGGCAACGGCGAGCGGCAGGTCGTGCGGCGCCGACCGGACGGCCGGCCACGCGAAGGCGGTGAGGACGACGGTGAGCAGGACGGCGACGACGGCGACGGCGGCGGTCGCGGACGTGGCGGACCTGCGGGCGGGAGGCGGTGGTGCGGACGTGGACATGGGGACCGCTCCTGTAAAACGGAGGACCGTTCGCTTACCTGGCCGAGTGTGCGCCAGCGTCCCGCACTCGTCAAGAACGGTCGTTCGTTTTACTCTGGAGGCATGCCCCGCGTCTCCGAGTCCCACCTCGCCGCCCGCCGCGACCAGATCCTCGACGCGGCCACCGCCCGGTTCGCGGCCAACGGCTTCCAGGCGACCGGGATGGCCGACGTCATCGCGGCCTCCGGGATGTCGGCCGGCGCGGTCTACCGGTACTTCCGCAGCAAGGACGAGCTCATCGCGGCCATCGTCGACCGGATCCTCGGGGAGGCGGCAGTCCGGTTCGAGGCGCTCCTCGAGGAGGACGCCGCACCCGACCCGGTCGACGCGGTGGCCGCCGCGGTCCGGATGGTGGCCGACGTCGCCGCACGCGAGCCGGTCGACGTCACGCGGGTCGCGGTCCAGGCGTGGGGGGAGGCGCTGCGCAACCCCGCGGTGCACGCCGTCGTCGACCGAGCCTACCGCACCATCCGCGGGTACTTCGTCGAGGTCGCCCGGCGGGGGCAGGCGGCCGGGCGGCTGCCGGCCGACGCCGACCCGCTGCACCTGGGGGCGACGATGTTCTCCACGGTGATCGGCTTCCTCCTGCAGCGGCTGCTGCTCGGCGACGTCGACCCCGCCGCGTACGCCGAGGCGCTGCGGGTGGTCCGGGACGGCGCCACGGTCGCGGGCGTGTGAGGCGGACCGGTCAGGGGCGCCAGCGGTGCAGGCCGGTGAGCCGCCGGACCGCCGTGGCCGTCACCCGGTAGGGGAGCCGCCCCAGCACGGCGGCCAGGCGGGCGTCGGGGCCGACCGGCACCCGGAACGGCGGGCGGTCCGCCGCCAGGGCGCGGGCGACGGCCCGGGCCACCTCGCGCGGGTCGCGGGAGCGCGGGAGGTGCTCCTCCTGCACGAACCGCTCGACCGCCTCCAGGAGGCCGCGGTACGCGCTGTCCGGGGCGGTGACCCGCGGGGTCGTCGACCAGATCGCGGTGTCGTAGTTGCCCGGCTCCACCAGGACCACCCGGACGCCGAAGGGCTCCACCTCGTAGGCCAGTGACTCGGCCCAGCCCTCGAGCGCCCACTTGGACGCGCAGTACAGCGACAGGCCCGGGTTGCCGTAGCGCGCCGAGTCGCTGGAGACGAACAGCAGCCGCCCGGCCCGCTGCCGCCGCATGACCGGCAGCACCAGCTTGGCCAGCCGCATGCTGCCGAGCAGGTTGGTGTCGAGGACCCGCTGCCACTCGCCCTCGTCGGTGTCCTCGAAGGCGCCGCCCGAGGCGGTGCCGGCGTTGCCCACCAGCGCGTCGAGCCGCCCGCCGGTCAGCTCGAGGGTCTCCTCGACCGCCCGCTTGGCCGAGTCCGGGTCGGTGACGTCGAGCGCGACGACGTCGAGCGGGTCGAGGCCGGCCTCCCGTGCCCGGGCGTCGAGCGCCGTCCGCCGCTGCGGGTCGCGCATCGAGGCCACGACCTGCCACCCGCGGCCGGCCAGCTCGACGGCGGTCTCCAGGCCGAGGCCGGAGGAGCTGCCGGTGATCAGGACGGAGGGGTGCGCGGGGGCCACGCTCCCTCCGATCGGCGGGCGGGCGCCCCGACCGGACGTCCCGGCGGTCGGGTGGGGCAGGTGTGCCTGGTGCTCAGTGCACAGCACCCGCTGACCGCCTTGTCGCGGGCGCCCGCGGGGCGCAGCCTGGCGGCATGGAACGCAGCGGGAGCAGCACCGGCAGCGTCGTCCGGTGGGACGCGGACGCCGGTGGTGCCGTCATCGAGCTGGCCGACCCGCCGGGGGAGTGCTGGGCCGAGGCCTCCGTGGTGACCGGCGGCCCGCTGCGGGCGGGGCAGGTCGTGCACGTCGACTGGACCGAGCCCGGCGCCCACGGGCTGCCGTTCCGGGCGCTCCACGTCCGGCTGCGGACCGACCTGCAGTCCACGCCCGGCGGCTGAGCGACGAGCCCGGGGACGGGGAGCACTGGGACGTGCGGCAGCCGTCCCGGGACCTCCGGCCCTGGGGGCCCTCAGCAGCCGCGCGGACGCTCCCCAGGTGAGGACCTCGACACTGCCGGTGGCTGCCCCCGCCCACGGTCGGCCCCCTGGTACCGGGTCGGGCTGGGACGGGCCCGAGCCGTGGACCCTGCCGGTGGCGGAGGTCCTCGCGCGGGCGGGCGTCGACTCCTCGACCGGCCTGGCCGACGCCGAGGCTGCGGCCCGGCTCGCCGTCGACGGTCCCAACGAGGTGGCCACCGACCCGCCGGTGTCCCTGCTGCGCTCGGTCGTCGCGGAACTGCGGGACACGCTCATCCTGGTCCTGCTCGCCGCCGCGGTGCTCACCGCGGCGACCGGCGACCTCGTCGACACGCTCGTCATCGGGCTGGTCGTGGTCGTCAACACCACCCTCGGCGTGGTGCAGGAGCGACGGGCGCTGCGAGCGGTGGCCGCGCTGTCGCAGCTCGTCGCACCGTCGGCCCGCGTGGTGCGGGCTGGGCGCGACGTGTGGGTGCCCACCCGGGACCTCGTGCGCGGGGACGTGCTGCGGCTGACCGCCGGCGACGTCGTCGGCGCCGACGCCCGCCTGCTCCGGAGCACCCGGCTGCAGGTCGACGAGTCGACGCTCACCGGCGAGTCGCTGCCGGTGGACCGGACCGCGGACACCGTCTCGCCCGCCGACGCCCCGCTGGGTGACCGGTCGGGGATGGTGCACGCCGGCACCACCGTCGTCCGCGGCACCGGGGAGGCCGTCGTCGTCGCGACCGGGACGGCGAGCGCGGTCGGCCGGGTGGCCGCGCTGGTCGGGCGCCGGTCGCCGCTCACCCCGCTGCAGCGTCGGCTGGCCCGGCTGGGCCGGCAGATCTCGCTGGCGGTGGCCGTCGCCTGTCTGCTGTTCGTCGCCTCGGGACTGCTGCGCGGCCAGCCCTGGGACACCACCGTCGTCGCGGCCGTCGCGCTGGCCGTGGCCGCGGTCCCCGAGTCGCTGCCCGCCGTCGTCGCGCTCGCGCTGGCCGGAGGGGCGACCCGGATGAGCCGGCGGGGAGCGGTCGTGCGGTCGCTGCCCGCGGTGGAGACCCTCGGCTCGGTCACGCTGCTGGCCACCGACAAGACCGGCACCCTCACCGCCGGGGCGATGGTGGCCGAGCGGGTGTGGACCCCGGCCGACGGCGTCTCCCGGCTGCCCGGCGGCCCCCTGCCGGCGTCGGTCCGCGTGCTCCTCGAGGCAGCCGTGCTGTGCAACGACGCCGACCCGTCCGGCGCCGGCGCCGCGGGCGCGGCCGGGACCGCCGACACCGAGACCGCCCTCGTCCGGGCCGCGGTCGCCGCCGGGGTGGACGTCGCCGCCGTCCGCGCGGCATGGCCGAGGGTGGCCGAGGAGCCCTTCGACGCGGTCACCCGGCGGATGGCCACGACGCACCGCGCTCCCGCCGGTCGCACGACGGTGGTGGTCAAGGGAGCGCCGGAGGCGGTGCTGCCCGGCCTGCCCGGCGCGGCGGCGGCGCACGAGGTGGCCACCTCCTGGGCATCGGAGGGCGCCCGGCTGCTGGCGGTCGCCCGGGACGGCGTCCTCCTGGGGCTGGTCGCCCTGGCCGATCCCCTCCGGCCCGAGGCCGCGGCCGCGATCGCGTCCTGCCACCGTGCGGGCATCCGCCCGGTGCTGGTCACGGGGGACCACGCCGGCACCGCGGAGGCAGTGGCCCGGGCCGTCGGCCTGGTCGACGACGCCCATCCCGTCGAGGACGCGGTGCTCGCCCGGGTCGAACCCGAGGGCAAGCTGCGGCACGTCACCGCCTGGCAGGCCGAGGGCCACGTGGTGGCCATGACCGGTGACGGCGTCAACGACGCACCGGCGCTGCGGGCGGCCGACATCGGGGTGGCCATGGGCCGGCGGGGCACCGAGGTGGCCAAGCAGGCCGCCGACCTCGTCCTCGCCGACGACAGCCTGGCCACCGTGACGGCGGCGGTCGCGGAGGGCCGACGGGTGTTCGACAACGTGCGGCGCTTCGTCGGGTTCGGGCTGGCCGGCGGGCTGGGGGAGGTGCTCGTCATGCTCCTCGGCCCCTTCGCCGGGCTCGCGCTGCCGCTGCTGCCGGCGCAGGTGCTGTGGGTCAACCTGCTCACCCACGGCCCGGTCGGGGTCGCCATGGGCGGTGAACCGGCGGCTCCTGACGTGCTCGACCGCGCGCCGCGCCGGCCGTCGGCCGGGGTGCTCGACCGTGCCCTCGCCGTCCAGGTCCTGGTCGTGGGGGCGGTGGTGGCCGCGAGCTGCCTGCTGGTCGCCGTCGTCGCCCGTGCCCAAGGCGGCCCCTGGCAGACCCAGCTGTTCGTCACCCTGACCGCCGGGCAGCTGGCCGTCGCGCTGGCGGTGCGCCCGGCCGGGGCCTGGCGGACGGGCGGCGCGGGTCGCTGGCTGCCGGTCGCCGTGCTGGGCAGCGCCGCCCTGCTCGCGGCGGCCGTGTACGCGCCACCGCTGCAGGACCTCCTGCGCACCGAGGCGCTGGGCGTGGCCGAGCTGGCCAGCGCTCTCGTCGCCGCGTTCCCGCCGGCCCTCGCATCCCTGCTCCTGCGGGGACGGCTGCGGGGACGGGCCACCTGACGACGACCGGGGACCTCGGCCCCTCCGGTCCGGGTCCTCGGGCCGTTCCGCGCGGCGGCGCCGGAGCCCCAGCATCGGGCGCACCGTCCGCACCGGCGGCGACAGCCGACGTCGCACCGAGCACCCCGGGAGCGCCGGTGACCGCGGTGACGCCGGCGTGACCGGCCTGCTGCGCCGTCCGGCGACGCTGCTGGTGGACGTCAGGTCCGAGGTGCCCGAGCTGCCTGGGAGGACCGCACCATGACGACTCAGCGGGGACGACGGTCCCTGCGCTGCCT
Organism: Geodermatophilus sp. SYSU D00710; assembly: GCF_054050195.1. Classification (NCBI taxonomy): domain Bacteria; kingdom Bacillati; phylum Actinomycetota; class Actinomycetes; order Geodermatophilales; family Geodermatophilaceae; genus Geodermatophilus; species Geodermatophilus sp. SYSU D00710. Next base: position 77,362 of record NZ_JBJGYX010000006.1, on the reverse strand, counting down.
GGTCGGGATCCACGACTGGGTCCGCCGACACCCACCGGACGAGCGCTACGAGGGCCCGGATCGCCGGGTGTGCCGCCGCTGTGGTCGGCAGAGCCGGCCGTGGGACGTGCCGCCGGGCGCCTTCGGTCCCCCGGGTGGCGGCGGCATGGCCTGAGTCCCGGGACCACGCCGTGGCGGCGTCACACACGTAGCGGACACGGACAGCTCGGACCGGGCTCTGGCCACCTCCGAGGCGGTGACCCTGCGGATCGTCACCGAGGACCGCCGGTGGTCGCTGCCCGTCGCGGCGCACCACCCCGGACCCGGTGGGGGTCCTCGTCGGCGGCTCGGCTCAGCCGATCCGGCCGCTCAGCAGGCAGGTCGCGCCGGCGACATGGGCGTCGACGTCACAGAGACGGCGGCGGACCTCTGTCACCACCTCGTGGTGCGCGGCGGGCAGGGCGAGCAGCACGGGGCAGGCACGACGGAACGCCGGCTCGGAGAACAGCTCGGTGACCAGCGCGGCCGCCGTCCGGGCGGGCAGCGGCCGGGATGCGCGCACCTCGACGCGCACGGCGTCCTCGTCGTCGCGGAGGACCGCCTCGGCGACCCCGCCGTCAGCCGAGCGCGCCGCGACGGACCCCTGCCCGTGGACCACCCGCCAGGCCGTCGACCGGGCGTCGGCAGTGGTGTGACCGACCGGGAGAGGGGAACGGACGTCGTCCATGCCGTGACGGTGGCGCCCGCCGGCAGGCGGCGGTGAGGGCCCGACGTCCTCGGTCGCGGGGCCGGAGGTCGCCGCCGGGCTCCGCCCGCAGGGCGGCTCGGCACACGGGGTGCCAGGACCTGGACCCCTGCCGGGAGCGCGGTCTCGCCGTAGACGGCGTGACGTGTGACCTGCGCCCGGACGATCCGGGACCTTGGACACCTGAACGGTCCCGACCGGCCGCCCGATGTTCGGGTGGTCCTACCCCGAGGTGACCCTGCCGGTCGCCGTGTCGTCGGTCCGCGGGGGCGACCACGGACGCGCCGGTTCTCCGGGCAGCGGTGCGGAGAACCGGCCGCCCATCCGGGTGGGGGCGGCGGAACCGGCCGTCGGGGCACCCGGGGTGGTCAGGGCGCCGTGGGGAGTGTCGGGCGGTCCGGTGACCGCGACCGCCCCCTCCGCAGGTGAGGTCCCCTGCAGGTGCCGCTCCAGCCGGGAGTGGGTCCGGTCGGGGACGTCCGGGTCGTCCCGGCTGTGTCCGCTCGCACCGGCGCTCCTCGTCTCGGAGGGCACGCCGGCGACCGTCACCGGCAGGCCGCGAGGCGTGGCCACCGGGGTACTCCGGCCCGGACGTCCCGGACCTCCGGCACGCCTGCGGGGTCGCGTGTCGCTCTACCGTGCCGACGTGCCGGCGAGCGACGTGCCAGACGCGGCGGACGGGCGGGAGACGGAGGCCGTCCCGTCCCCGCCGGTCCCCGACGGCGACGGCCCGGGCCGCTGGGGTGCCGAGCCGCCCTGGCTGCGCCGCGTCCTGCTGCTGGCGCTGCTCGCCGTCGCCGCCTACCAGGTGGCGGGCTGGGCGTTCACCCACCTGCGTGGCTTCCTCGGTCTGGTGTTCCTCGCCTGGATGTTCTCGATCAGCATCGAGCCGGCCGTGCACGCGCTGACCCGGCGGGGGCTGCGCCGCGGGGCCGCCACCGGCCTGGTCATGCTGGGCGTGGTGCTCCTCGGGATTGGCCTGGTGGCCGCCTTCGGCACCCTGCTGGTCGACCAGCTCGCGGGTCTGGTGAGCTCGCTGCCCGAGGTCGTCAGCGACGTGGTGGAGGCGGTCAACCGGACGTTCGGCACCACGCTGCAGGCCGACGACGTCGTCGACTCCCTCCAGCTCACCCCCGAGCGGGTCCAGCAGGTCGTGCAGGACCTCACGCCCGGCGTCGTCGGGTTCGTGACCTCGGTGATCGGGGCGGTCTTCCAGGCGCTGACGTTCCTGCTGTTCGCCTACTACATGTCCGCCGAGGCACCCGCCCTGCGGGACACCGTCTCCCGCCGGTTCCCGCCCCGGCAGCAGCGGGTCATCGCGACCGTCTGGGACATCGCGGTGGAGAAGACCGGCGGGTACGTGTTCTCCCGGTTGCTGCTCGCCCTGCTCAGCGCGTTCGTCACGGCCGTCTTCCTGCTGCTCCTGGGGGTCCCGTTCTGGCTGCCGCTCGCGCTCTGGACCGGGCTGGTGTCGCAGTTCATCCCCACCGTGGGGACCTACCTCGCGATCGGCCTGCCCGCCGTCGTGGCACTCGCCGGCCAGCCGTCGGACGCGCTGTGGGTCGTGGTGTTCGGCGCCGCGTACCAGCAGGTGGAGAACTACCTGGTGGGACCGAGGATCACCGCGCGCACGGTGCACGTGCACCCGGCGGTCGCCCTCGGCTCGGTCATCGTCGGCGCGAGCCTGCTGGGGGGCATGGGCGCGCTGGTCGCCATCCCGGTCGTCGCTGCGTTCCAGGCGGTGATCGACACCTACGGGCACCGTTACGAGCTCGTCGCCGACGACGGCCCGGGGGAGCCGGGCCCCGCCGCCCGTCGGCGGTGGCGGGGGTTGCTCCGCCAGCCGCGGTGAGCCGGCCGTGGTGCACGACAGCGCGGGACCTGGCGAGCCGGTCACCGGGCGTGGTCGACCGGGACGACCGCGACCGGGCAGGTGGCGCGGTGGACGACCGCGTGCGTGGTGGAGCCCAGGCGGGCGAGTCCGCGGTGCCGGCGGGCGCCCAGGACGAGCAGCTGGGCGGTGAGCCCGGCCGCCAGCAGGGCGCGAGCCGGACGCTCGCGGACGACGGCCTCGCGGATCGTCACGTCGGGCGCCTCGTCCCGCCGGCCGGCCAGCGCCTCGGAGAGCACGCGCTGCTCGTCGGCGAGGGCGCCGGCCCAGTCCACCCGGGGCTCGACCGAGAGCACCGCGGTCTCGAGGGCCACGTCCTGCCAGGCGTGCACGGCCAGCAGGTCGGTGCGGCGCGTCGCGGCCTCGGTGAGGGCGAACGCCAGGACGGCGTCGTCGCCGGGCCGGCCCTGGACCGCCGCGACGACGGTGGACCGGGGCCGGACGACCGCCCCGGACGGATCCGGCACCAGCAGCACCGGGCACGGCGGGCCGAGGAGGACCTCGGACACGGTGGAGCCCAGGACCAGGCCGGTGACCCCGCCGGCGCCCCGGCTGCCGAGGACCAGGACCTCGGCGTCGCGGGCGGCCTCGACGACGGCGGTCGCCGGATCGCCGGACTCCACCGCCCAGCTGACCCGGTCCTGCCCGAGCACGTCCGCGGCGTCCCCCGCGGCCGTCCGCAGCGCGGCCTCCCCGGCGGCGTGCAGGAGGGAGCCGAGCTCCGGCACGTCCGCCGCCCGGGCCCCACCCACCGGCGCTACGGTGGTGGGCCAGGACAGCGCGTGCACCAGGTGCAGCGCACAGCCGCGCCGGACCGCCTCGCCCACGGCGGTCGCGGTGACCTCCCGCGCGGCCGCGGACCCGTCGATGCCCGCGACGACGACCCGCTCCCGTCCCGGCCCGGTCACGTCCGCCCCGGGGTCGGGCGCCGTGGCGCCGGGACAGGACGGTCACGCGGTGCGGGGATCCCCGCCGCGGGACCGGCGGGGCGCCGTCCCGCCGGCGGGACGAGGAGGACCGGGCACCGGGCGCCGGTGGCGACGGCGTCGACCACGGCGCGGCCGGAGGCGTCACCCGCCCGGCCGAGGACGACCAGTCCGGCGCCGCGGGACAGGTCGACCAGCACCGACGCGGGGTCGCCCGCGCGCACGTCGACGGTGACGGGGACCGTGGGCCACCCACCCCGGACGCGTCCGGCCCGGTCCTCGACGAACCGTCGCTCGGCGTCGACCACGGCCTCGGCGACGGGCGGGACGACGGCTGCCGGTGACGACGGGTCGGCCACGCCGGCGCGCCGGCCCCACGTGTGGACCATCCGCAGCGGAGCGCCCCGCGTGCCGGCCTCGAGGGCCGCCGCGGCGAGCACCGAGGTCGTACCGTCGGTGCCGTCGACACCGGCCACCACGTCGCCGCCCCCGGCCGCCTGCCGCGGGACCAGCAGCAGCGGACAGCGAGCGGTGCGCAGCAGCTCCCGGACGACGGGGCCGAGCACCCCGGGGACACCGCCACGGCCGACCACGAGCAGGGCCGCGCCGGTGGACTCCTCGCGCAGCACCTCCGCCGCGGGCCCGGCCCGCACGATCGTCCGGACGGGGGTCGTGGGCACGTACTCGGCGAGGTCCCGGCGCAGCGCGTCGAGGTGGGCCAGCGCCCGCTGCCAGGGACCGTCGTGCGCGCGTCCGGCGTCGTGCGCACCCTCGACCGCGGTCACCAGCTCCAGCGGGAGCAGCTCGCGGTGCGCGCGGTCGGCGGCGGCCCGCGCCACGTGCCGCGTGGCGGGGCCGCCGTCGACCCCGGCCACGACCGGAGGCCGGACGGCGGTCACACCCACGTCGTCCCCCCGCGGCCGTCGGGGACGGGACGGGCCTGCCCGGGCCAGCCGGGGCGGCTCGGCCATCGGCGGACCGGGCGCTCGGCGGGGGAGGCGCTGTTCTCCACCACCGTGCCGCGGGGACGGCGGGGGGTCGGCGAGGTGGCCGGTGCCCGGCCGATGCGCAGCACCGACTGCGGGTGGGCGTCAGGGGTGAGCTGCGCGCGCAGCCGGCTCCGCGTGGCCGGCACCTCGACGGCCTGGGTGAGCGGTCCGGCGACCCAGCCGCGGGCGGTGAGCTCCAGCAGCACCCGCTCGAGGGCCTCTCCGCAGCGCAGCCAGGCCGGCGGGTCGTCGCGGTGCGTCGCCAGGACGACCAGCGTCTGCTCGGTGCCCGAGCCGGTGTCGGCGGGCAGCTCCCCGGCGCCGGCGGTGTCGAAGTCGCGGACGGGCAGCTGGTCGTGCTGGCGTCCGTCGACGTGCGGGACGGCGCTGGTGGGCACGCCGTCGCCGGTGCCCGGCTCGCGGTTGGTCCAGCGGCGCAGCTCGGCGCGGTAGGCGGGGTCGGCGTTCTGGATGCGGTCGGCGTCCTGGAGGAGCCTCGCGAGGAGCCGGGCGTCCTCCTCGCGCGCCACCGGGACGAGGGCGGTGTCCTCCGCGGCTGCCGCGGCCGACAGGACGCGCAGCACCTGGTCGGGGACCCGGTCGGAGGCGTAGCGGCGGCGGTTGGTGCGGCGCCGGCGCACGGCCGGAGCGAGCGCGGCGAGGGCGGCGTCGGGCGGGCCGGCGACCGGGCGCAGCACCGCCATCAGGCCGGGGTCGGCGGGGTTGGGCAGCCGGTCGACCCGGGCGGCGGTGCCGGCGGCGGCCAGCGCGACCCGGGCGTTGAGCAGCGCGGCGCCGACGCTCTGGGCCAGGGCGCGGCCGGCGGGGTCGAGGGTCGTCAGCTGCCGGGAGCGGTCGGCGGAGACCTCCAGCCGGTCGGGGTGCAGCCGGATCCGCCAGGGCTGGGTGTTGTGCACCGAGGGCGCCAGGACGGCGGCGTCGGCGGCCGCCTCGAGCAGCGGCAGCGACCTGGGGGCGGCGGTGCGGCGGGTCATGGTGCGACTCCTCCGGGCGGTGGTGCCCCGAGCGTCGTCCCGACCGAGGGCCGCGTCCCGGGGCCTGCGGTCACCCGTGGCAGCGACCAACGTCCCCGCTCGTCGGCTCCACGAGGCGACCTGCCCCGTCGCCGTCGGGGCCGGCGGTGAGGCACTGCTCCGGACGGGCGTCAGGTGCCGCGCCGACGACGGCGGGATCGCACCTGCGCACGGAGGACGCGGGACCGGGTCACCAGCAGCACGACGAGCACCAGGCCGGCCATCGTGCCCAGCCGGTTGACGTCGACCGCCGGCTGCCAGGTCACCTCCCCGTTCCTGATCACGTACACCCCGGCCGGACGGGCTCCCAGGCCGAACCCCGCGCCCTGCCCCTCCTGTCCGGAGTCGTCGTGCCCGGCGCCGCCTCCACCGCCTCCACCGATGCTGGCGGCGGGGATCACGGTGACGCCGTCCTTCTCGTAGGGCTCGGCGAACACCCGCTTCACGGTGATCGCGTCCCGTGCTCCGTTGACGATCGCACCGACGTCCATGGGCCCTCCTCGACCGTGGTGTCCGGGGCTGGGCCGTCGAGTCTCGGCGGGGCGCCGGGGTCCGGGCACGGGCGCACTGCCCGGAGGGGCAGGGGCCAACGGCCCTGTCACCGGGTGCGGGTCACGGGGCCGCCGGGGTCTGCCGCCGGGTGGGCGGCCAGGCGTCGAGGGCAGCCACCTCGCCGAGACCCCAGGTCACCACGAGGAACGCCACGGTGAACCACAGCAGCTCCTCGCTGGTGCCCACCCAGACGGTGGCGATCCCGAGGACCAGTCCGGCCGCACCCGTCGTCAGGGCGACCCGGTTGATCGTCCGCGGCCGCCGGACGGCCCGGCCGGGGACCAGGGCCGCCGCGACGCCGAGCACCAGGACCACTGCCCCCGTGCCCCGTGCGTCGCGCAGCAGCGGGAGGTCGTCGCCGACCAGGTGGGCGATGTAGGCGAGGACGGCCGCGGTGACCAGCAGGGTGGCGAGGGCGTCCCTCCACGTGGGTCTCACAGCGCTCCTCCTCGAGCGTGTCCGTCCGGCTCCTCCTCGAGCGTGTCCGTCCGGGCGGCGCCGTCGGCCGGCCGCTCAGCGACGCCGGCCCCAGCGGAACCAGGCGAGGGGACCGACCCAGTTGACGGCGATGACCGCCGCCCAGACGGCCTTCCGGCCGTGCACCTGGTCGGGGCGGCGGCGAGCGAGGTCGGTCCAGGCCGCGATGGCCAGCGACAGCTGGACCGACCCCAGGGCCAGCAGCACCCCCTTCCGGCGGGGGCTCAGGTCGGCCCAGCGGCGCGGTCGGCGGGACCGCGTCGTCGCCGGGCCGGTGGCCGGGCGGCGGGCTCGGGCGCTGCGGCCGGTGGACGTCATGACGGACCTCCTCGGGACCTGAGCGGCACGTGCGGGCCCCGCGCCGTCGATGGTCGGGCGGCGGGTGCCCGGCGTGGAGGGTCGGAGAGCACCGCCGGGCCGGGCCATCGGTCCCGCGCGCCCGCGGGCCGCGTCGAGCAGGCGGTGCGTCCCTGCCACGCGGGACGTTCGGCCCTCCGGTCCGGTGGTCCCGCCGCGCTGGACTGGACGCTCCGACAGCGGGAGGAGAGGTCATGCAGGCGCTCGTCTACCACGGTCCCGGCAAGCGGTCGTGGGAGGTCGTCCCCGATCCGCGCATCGAGGACGCCGAGGACGCCGTCGTGCGCGTGGACGGCTTCACCATCTGCGGCACCGACCTGCACATCCTCAAGGGCGACGTGCCCGAGGTGGCCCCGGGGACGATCCTCGGCCACGAGGCGGTCGGCACCGTCACGGAGGTGGGTCCCGGGGTGCGGACCGTCGGTCCCGGCGACCGGGTGCTCGTCTCGTGCATCACCGCCTGCGGCCGGTGCCGCTACTGCCGGGAGGCCCGGTACGGACAGTGCCGGAGCGCGGGCTGGATCCTCGGGCACACCACCCACGGCGTGCAGGCCGAGGCGGTACGCATCCCGTTCGCCGACGGCTCGGTGCACCGGCTGCCCGAGGGGGTCGCCGACGAGGCGGCGCTGATGCTGGCCGACATCCTGCCCACCTCCTACGAGGTCGGCGCGCTCAACGGCGGGGTGCGGCCGGGGGACACCGTGGTCATCGTGGGCGCGGGCCCGATCGGGCTGGCCGCGATCATGACCGCCGGCTTCTACACCCCGCAGCGGATCGTCGTCGTCGACCCGGTCGAGTCGCGCCGGGCCGCGGCCACCGAGCTCGGCGCCGACCTCGTCCTCTCGCCCGACGACGACGTCGTCGGCACCGTGCGGGAGCTGACCGGCGGGCTGGGCGCCGACGTCGGCATGGAGGCCGTCGGCCTCCCGGCGACCTTCGACCTCGCCGTGGACGTGGTCCGGCCCGGCGGGCGGGTGGCCAACATCGGCGTGCACGGCAAGCCGACGACGCTGCACCTCGAGGACCTGTGGATCCGTGACGTCACCATCACCACCGGCCTGGTCGACACGAACACCACGCCGATGCTGCTGCGGATGCTGCAGGCCGGGAAGCTCGACGCCGGCCGCATCGTCACGCACCGCTTCGGCTTCGACGAGGTGCCCGCGGCCTACGACCTGTTCGCCGACCCGGTCGCCTCCGGTGCGCTGAAGGTCGCGGTCCACCGGTGAGCGGGACGGCGCAGGAGCAACCGGTCGTGGACGGCCCGGGGTACGGGATGTCGGTCGAGGTCGACCTCCCGTTCGACGAGGCGCTGACGCGGACCAGGGCCGCGCTGGCCGGTCAGGGGTTCGGCGTGCTGACCGAGATCGACGTCGCGGCGACCCTGCGGACGAAGCTCGGCGTGGAGGTGCCGCCGCAGCTGATCCTGGGCGCCTGCAACCCGCCGCTGGCTCACCGGGCGCTGGAGGCCGAGCCGGACGTCGGCCTGCTGCTGCCCTGCAACGTCGTCGTCCGGGTCGACGAGCACGGCGCCACCCGGGTCTCGGCGATGGACCCCGACGTCATGGTCGGGCTGACCGGCCGGGACGCGCTGGCCCCCGTCGCCGCCGAGGCACGGGACCGGCTCGCGAGCGCGCTCGGCGAGGTCGCCGACGCGGCACCGGGTGCCTGAGACGGTCCGCGCCGGGCGCCGCCCGCACGTGGTGGTCCACGTGGCGGTGTCGCTGGACGGCGCCACCACCGGGTTCCCGGTCGACGTGGGGCGCTTCTACGCCCTGGCCGGGACCTGGCACGAGGACGTCACCCTGACGGGCGCCGACACCGTCCTCGCGCAGGAGGCGGACCTGGCCCGGGCCCCGCAGCCGGGACCGGCGCCCGAGGGGCCCCTGCTCGCGGTGGTCGACGGCCGCCGGCGGGTCGGGGCGTGGCAGGCGCTCGCCCGGGCCGGCTACTGGTCCGGGGTCCTCGCCCTGCGCGCCGGTGGACCCCCTCCGGGCGCCGCGCCCGGTGTCGAGGAGCTCGTCACCGGAGGGGAGCGCGTCGACCTGGCCGCGGCGCTGGCCGAGCTGGGTCGCCGCGGTCTGCGGACGGTGCGGGTGGACAGCGGTGGCGGCCTGACCGGTGCGCTGCTGGCCGCCGGTCTGGTCGACGAGGTCAGCCTGCTGGTCCACCCCGTCCTCGCCGGCGCCGGTCCCCGCTGGCACGGCGCGGCTCCGCTGCCCCGGGTGCCGTTGGAGCTCACCGGGTGCCGCGGTCCCGAGGAGGACGGCGGGCCGGTGTGGCTGCGGTATCGCGTGCTCCCGCCCGCCGAGGACGCCGCGCCCGCCGGGTGACCGGCACCGGCCGCGGGTCCGGCGCCCGCCCGGTCGCGAGCACCACCGCGGTGAGGGCACCGGCCCGCCCGTCTCCTCCCGCTGTCGGTCGGCGCCCACCGACCGGGACGGGCCTTCGCCGGGTCCTTCGCCGCGGCGCGCGTCGAGCAGCGGTTGTTCCTGTGACCCCCGGTCCTCCGGCTCGCGACCGAGGCCGGGGCCTCGGCGGGGTCACCCGAGCACGGCCGCGAGGGACCGAAGGCGCACATTGCCTCGGTCCCTCCGGAGCGGTGTTCGCGACCGGCGGGTGCCTCAGACCCGCGTCGTCCGCCTGCCGACGGCCGCCCGGACCGGACCGAGCGCGATGACCAGACCGACGGCGGCGCTGACGGCGTGCAGCCAGTTGTCCGCGGCGTTGACGGCCAGGAAGTCCCACGTCTCCCCGATGGCGAACAGCCCGTAGACCAGAGCGGCCCCGTAGCCGACGGCGAGCGCCCAGCCGTAGGTGCGGGCGAGGGCGAGGGAGCGGGCGAGGGCGAGACCGGCGACCCCGATGGCGAGGTGGACCAGGTTGTGGAGCGGGTTGACCTCGAAGCCGAGGAGTTCGTCGCCGGTGTGGGCGGCGAAGTCCTCGAACCCGGTCACGAAGAACCCGACGATGCCGAAGATCGTGTAGACGGCACCGACGACGAGGGCGGTGACCTGCGGCCACGTCCACGCCCCGGGGGTGCCGACGGTGCGGTCTCGTGCGGACATGGGGACCTCCTCGACGACGTCCGCGGTGAGGACCCCAGTGCGCCGCCGTCCGGGCTGGAGCGGCAGAGGAGCAGGTCACCGCGAGCCGGGGACCTCGGTCGCCGCGCGGCGGTGCCGGAGGTCCCGTCCGCGCGGGCAGCGGGACCGACGGCCCGGAGCCCAGGGCCGTCCGGCAGCGGCCGGAGGCGTTCCGATCCGTCACCGTCGGCCCGAGCCCGAGGAGAGGAGCCGGCCATGACCCGCAGCGCGCTCGACCGAGGTGCCCGTCTCCGACGCGGCCGCGGTCCTGCGGTCCTGCTCCTCCTCGGGGGCCTGCTCGCCGGCTGCGGCGGCGACGGGGACGGAACCGGGTCCGACGGCGGTGCGACGGCGACGACGGCGCCGTCGCCCACCTCGTCGTCCCCCTCGCCGGACGGGGACGGCGGCGGGCAGGACGGCGGCGGGCAGGACGACGGTGGGCAGGACGACGGTGGGCAGGACGACGGTGGGCAGGACGACGGTGGGCAGGACGACGGTGGGCAGGACGACGGTGGGCAGGACGACGGGGGCGGCGCGCCGCAGCCGCCGTTCCCGGCGGACACCGCGCCGGACACGCAGCAGGCCTCGGCCGATGCCTTCGGCAACGTCACCGCGATCCGCATCGGCCGCCACGACGGCTTCGACCGGGTCGTGTTCGAGTTCCACGGCACCGGGACACCGGGCTGGGACGTGCGGTACACGGACGAACCGGCCCGGCAGGGCAGCGGTGAGGCCGTGGACCTGGAGGGGGACGCCACGCTCCAGGTGACGGTGACCGGGGTCGGCTACCCGCCCGACACCGGGGTCGACGAGTACGCGGGGGCGCAGCGGCTGTCCGCGCGCGACACCGAGCAGGTGACCGAGGTCTTCTTCGACGGGACCTTCGAGGGCGTCACGGCGGCCCTGGTCGGCACCGCGTCGGAGACACCCTTCCGGGTCTACCTGCTCGAGGACCCGGCGCGGGTCGTCCTCGAGGTGGCCGACGCCTCCTGACCGCCCCCTGGAGGCCGTGCCGGGCGGCGGGGTGGCTCGCGTGCCGGAGGCGGCGGGACGGCGGTGCCGGTGCCGCCCCGGGAGCTCGTCAGGGCGGTCACGTCCACGGCGGCGGCGGCAGCGGCCAGCCCGTCGTAGACGGTCAGGGTCGCGAGCACGCGGGCGGTGGCGAACGCGGAGGGCTCCCGCTTCTGCCCGGCCGACAGGAACGCCAGCCCGCGGTGGACCGACCGCGGGGTGACCCGGCCGTCGTCGCCGACGGCGTAGGCCACCAGGCAGGCCAGCAGCTCGGCGAGCGCCCGCCGGTCCGGGTCGGCGGCCGGGACGCCCCGCCACAGGGCCGGGTACCCGGCGAGGGCGTCGAGCACGGTCAGGGCGCCGTACCAGGTCGGGGGCCACGTCCCGGCCTTGAACCGGCGCCCGTGCCCGAACACGTGCGGCTGCTCCTCGCCGCGGACCCGCCAGACGTGCAGCGGGACCCGGGCGACGTCCAGCAGGCCCGGCGGACGCAACCGCGCCGGCACCCGGCCGAACGTGCGCAGCGCCTGCAGCGTCACCATCGGGCAGCAGTCGCGGACGCGCCCCGGGCCGCGCCAGCCGGTGGCCGAGTGCGGCAGGCACGGCCAGGCCCGCCCCTGCGGGGTGTCGGTCAGGTCCCGGCCCATCCGGTCCAGGGCGCGGTGGACCCGGGGGTCCTCGCCCCGCCCGAACCGGACCAGCACCTCGGTGACGGCGTGGCTGTCGCACAGCAGCGCACCCCACGCGGGGGGCTCACCGCGGCGCAGGGCGGTGTAGGAGGGGAACCGGCCGCTGTCCTCCTGGTGGGCCAGCATCCGGTCGAGGAGGTGCTCGACGCGCGGGTCGTCGCCGGCGCCGACGCCCCGGTCGGCGAGCAGGACCAGCCAGTTGGGGGCGAACCGTGGGTTGTCGTCCCCGGAGAACTGCTCGCCGGCCTCCCAGTCGGGCAACCGGTCCAGCAGCTCCCCCGTCGCCGGGTCGGTGAGGGACGCGTCGTGCGCGGCCCGCACCCGCGGGTCCGCCGGTGGGCGGCCGAGCACGGCGGTGAGGGTCAGCCAGCGTGCCGCGGGGTCGTCCGAGGCGAGCAGCCAGGGGAGGGGGTCCCCACCGAGCAGCGCCGTCCACGGTGACGCCGTCCTCGGGTCCACCCGGCCGGTCCACGGATCCCGGGGACCAGCGGCGAGCGGCGCACGCCCCGCTCGACGGCCAGGGGGATGCGTCAACGGCGGCGTCGGGACCGGGAGCGGCTCTGGCACCGGCGCGGGCTGCGGCGGGGGTGTGGGCTCCGGAGGAGGCACCGGCTGCGGGGGAGGGGCCGGCTCGGGGGGCGGGGCGGGCACCGGCGGCGGGGCCGGTGGTGGAGGGACGGGTGGCACCGTCGCGGCCCGGGCCCCGGTGATCACGGGCCAGCGGGTCGCGGTCCCGGCATCGGCGTTCACCGGCTCATCGGACCGCCCGGTCGCGACCGGCGGACAGTGCCGGAGGTCGCCCCGCCGGACGGCCGTGCGGCCCTCCGCGACGGGTCAGCCCACCGTGGCCTCGACCGCGTGCCCCCGCCCGGGGCGGACGGTCACGTCCGGCCCGGGGTACACCAGGCTGGTGCGTTCGTCGTCGAGCCAGCGGACCAGGTAGGGCGGGCTGCCGTCGGCTCGGGGGACCTCGAGGACCAGGCCCTCGCGGACGCCGTCGTCCACCCGGCGGCTGTGCACGATCAGCCAGTCACCCACCTGCGCCCGCACGGCTGCCTCCCCACTGAGCCGCAGGCGGCCCGCCGCTCGGGGCGGGCGGGCCGCCCGGGAGGTCAGTGTGGGCACCGCGGGCGGCGCCGACCACGGCCGGTCGGCCCGTCCCGGAGGGACCTCGGTCCTCCGGAGGACGGGGTCGTCCGCGTGCTCGCCCCGGGACGTGGGCCCGTGGTCGCCGAGGCCGCGTCCCCCCACGCTCGTCGGAGGACGGCCGACGAGAGGCGGTGCCGAGGGTGGGCCCCGAGACGACCAGCCGGACGGCACCGGCGCCGGGCGCCCCGCGCAGGGGAGACCCGGCCGCGGCCGGGCTGCGGCACGGGGGCGAGGAGGTCGAGGTGGTCGCCGGGGCCGTGCGGCTGGCCGGCCGGCTCACCGTCCCGGACCGCCCGATCGGGGTCGTGGTGTTCGTGCACGGCAGCGGCAGCAGCCGGCACAGCCCCCGGAACGGGTATGTCGCTGGGCTCCTCCAGGGCGCGGGGCTGGCCACCCTGCTGTTCGACCTGCTCACCCCGGCCGAGGCGGCGCACCGGGCCACCGTCTTCGACATCGGCCTGCTCGCCGGCCGGCTGCTGCAGGTCCTCGCCTGGCTGCGCCGGCAGCCGGGGTCCCGGTCGCTCCCGCTGGGCCTGTTCGGCGCCAGCACGGGGGCCGCGGCGGCGCTGTGGGCGGCCGCGGAGCCCGGCGCCGACGTCGCCGCCGTCGTGTCGAGGGGCGGGCGGCCCGACCTGGCCGGTCCGCGACTGGGCGAGGTCCGGGCGCCCACCCTGCTCCTCGTCGGGAGCCGCGACGTCGACGTGCTCGAGCTGAACGCGCGGGCCGCGCGCCGGCTGCGCTGCGAGCACCGGCTCGCCGTCGTGCCCGGCGCGACGCACCTGTTCGAGGAGCCGGGCACGCTCGAGACCGCGGCGCACCGGGCCCGGGACTGGTTCGTCGACCACCTCTCCCGCGCTCCGGGTCCGACGGGTGAGCGCGGGGACGGAGCCGACGGGGACGTGCCGTCGGCAGCGCCCGGGAGCTGACGCTCCCGGGCGATCGGGTCACCGGCTCAGCCGCGCGCGACCGGGATCTTCCTCGGCTCGGACTCGACCTGTGCCTGGGCCACGGGGACCCGGATCTCGAGGACCCCGTTCTTGTACTCCGCCCTGATGTCGTCCTCGGTGGCGCCCTCGGCGAGGGGGAGGGTGCGGGTGAAGCTGCCGTAGCGCATCTCGCGGCGGGTCAGGCCCTTCTCCTCGGTCCTCTCCTCGACCCGGCGCTCGGCGTTGATGCGCAGCATCCCGCCGGAGACGCTGAGCTCGACGTCCCGGTCCGGGTCGATGCCGGGCAGCTCGGCGCGGATGACCTGGGTGTCGTCGTCGCGGTACTCGTCGACGCGGATGATCTCCTCTCCGGGTGCCTCGCCGAGCAGTCGGCGCATCGGCATGGTCCGCATCCACTCGTCGAACAGGCGGTCCAGCCGGCTCCACGGCGACTCGAGGCTGCGCCTGTCGCGTTCCTGCAGGGTGGTCATGAGGGTCTCTCCTCGGTGCGGTCCGGATGGGACCCCACCACCGTGCCGAGGGCCGCGTCGTGCGGAGCAGGGGCAGAGGTCCCGCGCGAGAGGTCCCTTGCACCCTCTCGGCGCGCCGCGGGGTGCCCGCCCCGGGCCGCGGTCCCCGGGGTCCTCAGAGCTCGTAGCCCAGGTCCCGCAGGAGGCGGTGCCGGTCGGCGGCGTCGGCGTCGGTCTCGACGCCCAGGGGAGCAGATCCGTCGACGACCCCGATGACCCCGCGGCCCTGACCCGTGACGGCGACCAGCACCTCGACCGGGTTCGTGGTTGCGCAGAAGACCGTGCACACCTCGGGCACCGCCCTGATGCGGTCGAGGACGTCGACTGCGTGGCCTCCGCGCAGCAGCACCACGAAGGAGTGGCCCGCGCCGATGCGCAGCGCGTTGTCGGTGGCCTCCTCGACCAGGTCCTCGGCGTTGCCGGAGCGCCGGACCAGACGGTCGCCCGACGCCTCGCAGAAGGCCAGCCCGAAGCGGAGGTCCGGATGCGCCCCGGCGAGGGCCTCGTGCAGGTCCTCCACCGTCTTGACGAAGTGCGCCTGACCGAGGACGACCGCGCTGTCCGTGGTCTTGTCGACGGAGACCACGTGGACGGCCAGGCCCGCAGCGGTCGTGGCTGCGGCTCCGCGGCGCCGGGCCCGGCGGACCCCGCCGCCTCGGGTCGGCCGGTCCTGTCGCGGAGCGCGGCGTCCCTGCCGCGCACCTCGTGGTACGTCATCGCCGTCTCCTCCGCACGTCCCCCGGTCACCGTCACGGTGCCGCCGGACGCGACGGCCGGAGCAGGGGCGGAAGGCCCGGGCGCCGCGCCGGACGGTCCGCCGGCCCGGCGAGCGAGCGGAGGGGGTGGCGGGGCGCCCCGGCCGCCGGCCAGTACGCCCTCGCCGTCAGGTGGACGCCGACGGCGAACGGGACGGCGATCGCGGCGTACGCGCCGGCTCCGGCGTCCCCCTCCTCCGCCCCCGGGGAGAACATCCGGGCCAGGCCGCCGAGGAGGGCCGCCCAGCCGGTCAGGGTGATCAGGACCGGCCAGCCCCGGACCCAGTGGCCGTGGGCGCGGACCAGGGCCAGCCCGGCGACGAAGACCACGGACCCGTCGAGGTAGCTGTCGGTTCGGTGCTGGCGCCTGACCAGGTCGAGGTTCACCGCCTCGGACGCGGTGATCGCGACCAGGGCCGGACCCACCAGGCCGGCGATGCGCCTGGACTCCTCCTCGGTCGGCGCCGGCCGCGCACTCCGCGCCGTGCCGGTGGACACGGCCTCCCGCTGCCACAGGCGGTGACCGCGACCGCCTGCACCACGGTGCGCCGTCGACCTGGCCTCCCGTTGCCTCACGGCCTCACCGTCGCGCGGCGACACGGCCGGACACCACCGGCGTGCGGCCCGCGAGGGTCCTCCGTTGGTCCCGGGGTGGGCCGCCGACCAAGGTCCTCCGGTCGCCCCGGCGAGGTCGGTGGGCCGTCTCACCGCCGCGCACCGACGGTGCGCTCAGGTGCCGCGGCCGTTGCGCCGCCGGGACAGCGGCACGCGGAGGCTGCCGCGCGGGTCCAGCTGGTGGTCCTGGTCGCGGACCCGCAGCGGCAGCACGGCCGCCCGCCGGAGGTCACCGCCGACGACGACCTCGCCGTGCGTGATGTCCACCTCGACCTCGGGGTGGTCCCGGTACCGCAGCCGGAACCGCATGCCGGCGAGCGCGTCCGGCAGGTACGGGTCCAGCCCCAGCGCGTCCCCCCGCGTCTCCAGGCCGGTGAACGCCCGCTGCAGCAGGTCCACGGTGCCGGCCATGGCCCCCAGGTGGATCCCCTCGGCGGTCGTGCCGCCCTGCACGTCGGCGACGTCGCTCTCCAGCGCCTCCAGCCAGTGGGCCCACGCCCGGCGCCGGTCCCCCCGCGCCAGCACCCACGCGTGCACCACCTTCGACAGCGTCGAGCCGTGGCAGGTGCGGTCGAGGTAGTAGCGGATGGTGCGGGGGATGGTCTGCCGGTCGTGGGGGTAGCCGAGCCGGTCCAGGACCGCGTAGAACTCGTCGGCCGTCAGGAGCTGGAACAGCATGAGGACGTCGGCCTGCTTGGACAGCTTGTAGCGGTTGGTCGAGTCGCCCTCGGCCTCGAGGATCCGGTCGAGCCGGCTGATGTCGCCGTAGCGGCGGCGGTAGCCGTCCCAGTCGAACTCCTCGAGCCGGTCGTAGTCGCGGAACTGGCTGAGCACCCCGTCGTCGTGCCAGCACAGCCGCAGCTTCCGGGAGACGTGCTCCCACCGTTCGAGGTCGGCCAGGCCCAGGCCCAGCTGGTCGAGCAGCTCCGCCTGCCGCCGCGGCGCGAGGAGGGCGAGGCAGTCCTGCGCCCGCGCCAGCGTCCAGGCGGTCATGACGTTGGTGTAGGCGTTGTCGTCGAGCCCGGGCCGGTCCCGCCACGGCAGCGCGTCGTGGTACTCGTCGGGTCCCATCACGCCGCAGACGTCGTAGCGGTCGTCGCTGCGGTCGTAGGTGGCGAGGTCGGCGAAGAACGCCGCGACGTCCAGGAGGAGCTCCGCGCCGTGGGCGTCGAGGAAGCCGGTGTCGCCGGTCGCCTCGTGGAAGCGCCAGGTGTTGTAGGCGACGGCCAGTCCGATGTGCCGCTGCAGCGCCGAGTTGTCGGGCAGCCAGTGGCCCGACCGCGGGTTGAGGTGCAGCGTCTGCGACTCCTCCCGGCCGGTCGAGCCGCTCTGCCAGGGGAACATCGCGCCGCGCCGTCCGGCCGCCCCCGCGGCGGCACGGGCGGCCGGCAGCCGGCGCCAGCGGTACAGCAGCATCGCGCGGGCGACCTCGGGCAGCCGCAGGGTGAGGAAGGGCAGCACGAACAGCTCGTCCCAGAAGACGTGCCCGCGGTAGGCCTCGCCGTGCAGGCCCCGCGCGGGGATGCCCACGTCGAGGTCGATGCTGTGCGGTGAGACCGTCTGCAGCAGGTGGAAGACGTGCAGCCGCAGCACCAGCGAGGTGTGCGGCGGCCCGTCGATCACGACGTCGCACCGGTCCCACAGGCGCCGCCAGGCCTGCTCGTGACGGGCCAGCACCTCGTCGAAGCGGGGGGCGCGGCGGACCGCGTCCAGTGCCGCGGCGCCCGGCTCGTCGATCGCCCGGTCCCGCGAGGTGCACAGCGCGACGACCTTCTCGACGGTCACGACCCGGCCGGGGACGACGTCGAGGACGAGCTCCGCGCCGGCATAGACGTCGCCGTCGACGACGGGGACGACCGGGACGTCGCACGGCTCGCCGTCCACGAGCACCCGGTGCCGGGCGGCCAGCCCGACCCGGACGTGGGACGCGCTCGTCTCCGTGGTCAGCCGCAGCACGCAGTCGTCGTCCACGGCGGCCTCCCGGGGCACCAGGTGCCGCCCGCTCAGGTGCCGGTAACGAGCCACGCCGGCGTTCTCCACCCGGCCGTCGAGTCCGGACCGGACGACGACCCGCCCCTCCCAGTTCTCCGCCACGACCGTGGTGTCCAGCGCGGCCAGGAAGGGGTCGGCCATCGACACCAGCCGGCGCTGGGCCACGCGGGTGGTCCGGCCCTGCCCGTCGGTGACCCGGTAGCGCCGGGTGAGCACGCCACGGCGCAGGTCCAGCTCCTGCACGTGGGCGGACACGGTCCCGGCCTCCGGTCCGAGGTCGGGACCGTCGGCGATCCGCAGGGTCAGGGACTGCCAGTCGGGCAGGTTGACGATGCTCTCGTTCTCGACGCGCCGCCCGTCGACCTCGTCGACCAGCCGGTTGGACACCCCCGCCGCGTACGTCCCTGGATAGTGGCAGCCGCCGGCGCGCGCCTCGGGCGCCGCGCCGCGGGTGGCGAACCGGCCGTTGCCCAGCGTGCACAGCGCCTCGCGGAGCGGCTCCCGTGCCGGGTCCAGGCCCTCGTAGCGCAGCAGCCAGCCGGTCACCGGGGGACTCCCGGGGCGTCGGCCTGAGCCGCCGCCTCGCGCAGCCACGCGGCGACCTCGTCGTCGACCTCGGCGGGGTCGTGCACCTCCAAGCTGCGCGACACGCGTACCTCGCAGTCCGGGAGGAGCGCACGCACCCGGCCGTACACGGCCGCCCCCACGGAGGAGCCCGTGGAGAAGTCCTCCGGCGTCACGGCACCGCTCCGCTCGGCCGACCGGCGGTCAGACCGGGGTCCGGGCGAGCTCGTTCCACCGGTCGAGCAACCGGTCGACCCGGCGCATCGCCTCCACCACCCGTTGCCGGGCCGCCGGCGTGTCCTTGGCCCGCCGGGCCCGTCGCGCCTCGCCGAGCTCGAGACGGGCCAGGTCCAGCTGCAGCAGCAGGCCCTCGTCGACATCGGGGTGCAGGACGTCCATGGCGACCTCCCACTGCCTTCCGGACCGGCGGTCGGCGTCGAGCCCTCATCGTCGGCCGACCGCGCGTCCTCCGGAACGGCCGGAGGACTGGTCACCGGGAGGACCTCCGACCCCGGTGGGACTCGCTGCCCGGACCGGTCAGGGGAGGGCCGGTCGGAGCGGCGGCGGCCGCGGCGACCAGCTCGGCGAGGCCGGTCTCGATGCCGCGGGCGAGGGTCCAGACGTCCGCCGCGGACTCGCGGTCGCCGGTGACGCCGAAGGCGAGCCGGTCCCGGTAGCTGAAGACCGCCACCCCGGTGCGCAGCCGCGAGGCGATGGGCACGTAGGGGATGATCTCCAGCAGCTCGCGACCGAGCGCGTACAGCGGCTGCCGCGGGCCCGGCACGTCGGTCGTCACGGTCACCACCGAGCGCTGCGGCAGGTGCGCGGCGAGCCGCACCGGCGAGGCGACGGCGGGGAAGGCCTCCAGTCCCGCGATCCGGAGCAGCGCGGCCCCGGCCTCCGCCTCGTGCTCGGCCTTGAGCCGGGTCATCTCCCCGCGGACGGCGAGGAGGCGCTCGACCGGGTCGGCGAGGTCGACGGGCAGCTCGGCGAGCATCAGCGAGATGCGGTTGTCGCGGATGGCCTCCTCGCCCGGGGCGCGCACGTTCACCGGCACCAGGGTCCGCACCAGGTGCGGCGCCGGCCGCTCGCCGCGGCTGAGCAGCAGCGTCCGGAAGCCCTTGCTGACCGCCGCCAGCACCACGTCGTTGAACGTCCCGCCCAGCGCGTGCCGGACCGCCGAGACGTCCGCCACCGAGCCACGGGCGAAGGCGAACCGCCGGTGCGCCGAGACGGGACCGGACAGCGACGAGCGGGGCGCCGGCAGCAGCGCGCCGGTCAGCGCCCGGACCCCGCGGACCGTGGTGCCCACCTGCCGGGCCAGTTCCGCCGGACGGCGGGCCACCGAGGCCAGGGCCCGTGCCTGGTCCAGCGGCAGCCGGGCCAGCCGCGTCACCGCCTGCGCGGCCAGGACCGCCGCCGACGGCTCCGGCCGCGGGCGCCAGTCGTCGGGCACCGCCGGCCCGGGCTCCGGCGTGGGGTCCAGGACGACGCGGTAGAGGTCGGTGCCCGAGATCCCGTCCACCATGCAGTGGTGGACCTTGGACACCAGTGCCCACCGGTCCCCGGACAACCCCTCGACCAGCCAGTACTCCCAGAGCGGGTGGGCGCGGTCCAGGCGGCTGGACACGACCCGGCCCATGAGCGCGGCCAGCTCGGCGTCCCCGCCGGGAGCGGGCAGCGCGGTCCGCCGCACGTGGTAGGAGAGGTCGAAGGCCGGGTCGTCGACCCACACCGGCGGTCCGAGGTCGAAGGGGACCTGGCGGGCCTTCTGCCGGTACCGGGGGATGAGCGGCAACCGCCCGGCCAGCGCGGACTCGAACTCGCCCGGTCCCGGCGCCGGTCCCTCGAAGACGGCGATCGACGCGATCGCCAGCGAGACGCCCGGCTCCTCGTCCTCACCCTGCAGGAAGGCCGCGTCGAGCGGGCTCATGCGCTCCATCGGTCCGCCCGGTCCCGTCGGCTCCTCACGGCGCCAGGTGCGCGGACTCGCCGGTGACCTGCTCGACGTCCTCGGTGGCGGTCTGCAGCAGACGGTGGGCCAGCTCGGCCAGCGCACGGGCGGCCGCGATCTCGTCGCCGATCTCGGGGACGTCCCGGTCGGCGGGGGCCAGCCGGGCGGAGCCGACCCCGACCAGCCGTTCGGTGTCGCGGGTCTGCAGGTGCGCCACGGCCTGCGTCCGGCCGTCGTGCTCGCCGATGTCGATGCGCACCGTCCAGGTCTTCGTCGCGTCCACGTCGGCCTCCTCGTCGTCGTCCGTGGTGCCACCGACGGTGCGGGCGCGGCGCGCCGGGCGACGCGGCCGGAAGGCCGTACCGCGCGGGACCTCCGGCCCGGGGTCGCCGGCCGCGGACGGCCGTCGGCCGTGCCCGGGGTGCGGTCACAGGTGCCGGACGGCCCCGCGCGGCGGGGACCTCCGGTGGCTGCCCGGAGCCGGACGCCCGGTGCAGGCTCGGGGTGTCACCGGCCCGGGGGTGACCCGGACCGGTCATCCGGAGAGGAGCCGTCACGATGATGGGCTGGTACGTCGGTGAGCACATGAGTGGCTGGGGGTGGGTCGGCATGACGCTCAGCACGGTCGTGTTCGTCGGCCTGCTCGTGCTCGGGGGGCTCCTGCTGGTCCGCCTGGTCCGGCAACAGGAGCGGCCCGCGCCGCGGTCACCGGGGCAGCTGCTGGCGGAGCGGTACGCCCGTGGTGACATCGAGGAGGAGGAGTACCGGCGCCGGCTGGCCACCCTGGCCGACACCGACGCGCTCAGCCGCTGAGGCGGGTGCCGGGGGGGCACGAGCGGCACGGCGGCGACCCTCAGCTCCGTGTCCTGGCCCGCAGGCCCTTGTGCGCCGCGTCGGCCAGCAGCACCCCGGGCACGGCGAGCAGGGCGACGCCGAGACCCAGCACCGGTGGCAGGCTCTGCCCGAGCAGGTCGGCCACCGGCGGGACGGCGAGCACCGCCGCGAGCAGCAGCAGCTCCACGCCGACGGCCCACACCAGCAGCGGGTTGCCGCGCGGGTCGAGCCGCCAGAACGGCCGGGTGGCGCTGCGGCAGGCCCAGGCGTTGGCCGCCTGGCCCAGGACGACGGCGGCGAACGCCGCGCCGCTGGCCGAGGCGAGCACGCCCGCCGGGACGTCCTCGCCGAAGGACCAGCCGGCACCGGTCAGGACGACCAGGAACGCGAGCATCGAGACCGCGGCCTCCACCGGGCCGAGCACGCCGAAGGCGCGGCGCACCACCGCCGTGTCCACCAACCGCCGGCGCGGGGGCGGACCGTCGAGCACCCGCGCCGAGGCCGGTTCGGCACCCAGCGCCAGGGCCGGCCCCTGGTCGGTGACGATGTCGAGGCAGAGGATCTGCAGCACGCTCAGCGCGAGGGGGATCCCGCCGGCGCTGACGGTGAAGACGACGAACGGCGTCAGCTCGGCGACGTTGTCGGACAGGTGGTAGGTGAGGAACCGCCGGATGTTGGCGAAGGTGGCCCGGCCCTGGCGCACCGCGGCCACGATGGTGGCGAAGTGGTCGTCGAGCAGGACCAGGTCGGCGGCCTGGCGGGCGACGTCGGTGCCGCTCGCGCCCATGGCCACCCCGATGTCGGCCGCCCGCAGCGCCGGCCCGTCGTTCACGCCGTCGCCGGTCATCGCCACCACGTGGCCGCGGGCGCGCAGCGCCTGCGCGATGCGGAGCTTGTCCTCGGGCGCGACCCGGCAGACGACCGTGCCGTCGGAGTCGAGCAGCTCACCCAGCGCGGCGGGGTCGGCCGGCAGGTCCTTCCCCTCGACGACGACGCTGCCCGGGCGGGACAGCCCGATCTCCGCCGCGATCGCCGCGGCGGTGGCACCCGAGTCGCCGGTGACCATGGCGACGGCGATCCCGGCCCGGCGGCACTCGGCCAGCGCGCGGTCCACGTCGGGACGGGGCGGGTCCTCGATGCCGACGAGCCCGAGCAGCTCGAGGTCGCGCTCGGCCGCGTCGGCGTCGGCGCCGGCCGGCAGGTCGACGGTGCGGCGCGCGACCGCGAGCACCCGCAGCCCGCGGGCGGCGAGGGCGTGCGCCGCCGCGGAGGCGTCCGCGGCCACGGCGGGGCAGCGGGGGAGGACGCTCTCGGGCGCGCCCTTGACCGACAGCCGGCCCGCGGCCCAGACCGACATCCGCCGGCGCCGCGGGTCGAACGGGAACCGGCGACCGCCCTCCGGCGCCCCGGTCACCGCGCCGGCCGCCCCGAGCCGCCGGGCCAGCGCGTCCAGCGCCGCCTCCATCGGGTCGCCGACCGCCGTCCACGAACCGCCGTCCTCCCGGACGTGCCCGGTGGAGCAGCGCACCGCCGTCGTGGCGAGGGTGCGGGCGGTGTCCAGCGCGGCCGGTGCGCCGTCGACCTCGGCCGTCGGCTCGTAGCCGACCCCGCGGACGGCGACCGGCCCCTGCGGCGTCCACACCTCGACGACGGCCATCCGGTTCTGGGTGAGCGTGCCGGTCTTGTCCGTGCAGATGAACGTGGTCGAACCGAGCGTCTCCACCGACTCCAGTCGGCGGACCAGGGCGTCCTGCCGGGCGAGCACCTGCGCGCTGCGGGCCAGCGACAGGGTCACGGTGGGCAGCAGGCCCTCGGGTACCAGCGCCACGGTGACGCCGACGGCGAAGAGGAAGCCCTCGCCGAGCGGCAGCCCGATCAGGAACCCCGCGCCGAAACAGGCCGCGCCCAGGCCCAGCGCGGCCACGGTGACGAACCGGACGACCCGGTTGAGCTCCTTCGTGAGCGGGGTCTTCGCCCGCTCCACCGTCCGCGTTATCGTGGCGATCGAGGCCAGCCGGGTGTCCCCGGCGATGGCGGCGACCTCGGCCGACGCCTCCCCCTCGACGACGAAGCAGCCGGCGTACACCGGGTCCCCGGCGTCCTTGTCGACCGGCACGCTCTCCCCGGTCAGCGTGGCCTCGTCCACCCGCAGGCCGTGGACGTCGACCAGCCGCAGGTCCGCGGCGATCCGGTCCCCGGCCTCCTGCAGCACCAGGTCGCCGACCACCAGGTCGACCGCGTCGACCTCCTGCCGCCGGCCGTCCCGCACGACGGTGACGCGGTGCGGCACCAGGTCGCGCAGCGCCTCGGCCGCCTTGTCGGCGCGGTACTCCTGCACGAACGCGAAGACGCCGTTGAGGACGACCACCACCACGATCGCGACCGCCAACTGCGGCATGCCGCCGACGAGCGCGAGGACCGCGGCGCCCCACAGCAGCAGCGCGAAGAAGTGCACCATCTGCCCGACGAGCAGCCGGACGGGGGAGGGCGGCCGCTCCACCGGGAGCCGGTTGCCGCCCGGGGGGCGCCGCCGGCCGGCCTCGGCCTCCGACAGCCCGGTGCCGGCCGGTGCCGTCGTCGTCATCGCGGTCTCCTGGGCTTCCGGTGGCGGGAGCACCCAGCGTCGCGGGGCCGGTCCCGCACCGGCGTCGTCCGTACGTCCCTGATCGACGGCGACCTTCGGCCCTCCGGGAGCGGCGGCGGGGTCCCCACCATGGCGGGCATGACCGGGACGCGGACCCGCCCGCCCTCCACCGCCGGGCGCCGCAGCGCCGCCGTCGCCGCCGTCCTGGCCAACGGGGTCCTGCTGCTGCTCCTCCACGTCTGGCCGGGATGGGAGGTCGTGCCCTTCCTGACCGGCGAGACGACCCAGGTCCTGCCCTACGTCGACGCCGCGCTCGTCGCCGGCATCGCGGTCGCCCTCCTGCAGCTGGTGCGTCCCGGAGGCGCGGCGGTCCCGGCGGGGTCGTTCGTGACGACGGCGTTCGGCCTGGCGGCCACGGTGCGGGTGCTGCAGGTCTTCCCGTTCGACCTGGGTCCCGGCTGGGAGGTCGTCGTGCGCGTCGTGCTGTGGCTCGGTGTCGCCGGCGGCGTCGTCGGACTGCTGGCCGCGTTCGTCGCGCTGTCCCGCCGGCGGGCGGTGCAGCGGTAGGCGGCCGGCCCGGGCCCGAGGTCCTCCCTCCCGGCGACCCGGGGTGCCCGGAGCCGGTGGTGACCTCTCGCGCGCCCGCCGGGGCCGTTCGGCTCTGCCTGCGCGGAACCGGACTCCCCGAGCCTCGACCCGTGCTGGACCACCCCGCCCCGGCCCGCCCGCCGGTCGTGCTCTCCCTGGACGCCGGCTCCTCCTCGCTCGAGGCCGCCGTCCGCGACCCCGACCTGCGCCTGCGCGTCGAGATCACCGGCCTGGACCGGACCGGTCCCGGCGCGGCCGCCCACGTCACCATCAGCGGCACCGACTCCGTCGTGGAGCACGCCCGGCTGCCCGGCGGCTGGGCCGGCGCGCTGACCGAGGTGGCCGACGCGATGGCCCGCCGCGCACTGCGCCCGCAGGTGGTCGCGCACCGCGTGGTCCAGGGCACCCGGCTGCTGACCGGACCGCGCCGCGCCGCGCCCACGGTGCTCGCCGGCCTGCACGCCGAGGCCGGCCTCGACCCACTGCACCTGCCGCGGCAACTGGCCGTGCTCGAGGAGGCCCGCACCCACTGGCCCGCGGCAGAGGTGGTGCTGGTGCCGGACGACGGCTTCTTCGCCGCACTGCCCGACGAGGCCGTCGTCCTGGCGCTGCCGGCCGAGGCCCGGGCCGCCGGGTTGCGCCGCTGGGGGTACCACGGCCTGGCGGTGCAGAGCGTGGTGGACCTGCTCCCGGGTCTGGGCGGCGCGGTCGTCGTCCACCTGGGCGGCGGCTGCAGCGTCGCCGCGGTGCAGGACGGGCGGCCGCGGTCGACGACCACGGCGCTGAGCCCGGTCGGCGGCATCCCGTCGCCCACCCGCAGCGGGGACCTGGACCCCGAGGTCGTGCTGCGGCTGGTCGAACTCGCCGGAGGATCGGTGCCCGCCGTCCGGGAGCTGCTCGCCCGGCGGTCCGGGGTGGCCGGGATCGCCGGCGGCCGCGCCGACCTGCGGGAGCTGGTGACCGCGGACGACCGGGCCGGTGCCCTGGCCCTCCGGGTGTTCGTCCGGTCGGTGGCGATGGCCGTGGCCGGCGCGGTGACGACGCTCGACACCTGGGACGCCGTGGTGTTCAGCGGCGGCATCGGTCAGCACTCCGCCGAGCTGCGTGAGCGGGTGTGCGAGCGGCTGCTGCCGTTGCGGCACGTCGGGGACGCGGGCGGTGTGCCGAGCGAGCGGCTCGTCGGCACGGGTGTGCGGGTGCTCGCCGTCCCCGTCGACGAGGAGGCGGTCATGGACCGGCTGGCCCGCGGCGTCGTCGCCGCCGTCCCCGGCGGCCGCGGGGTCGCCGTCCCCCAGCGGTGACCGCCACCGTCCCGGCCCGGGCCCCAGGGCAGGCCGGCACCCCCGTCGGGCTCCGGCCGGCCAGGGCGCTGCTGCGGGACGGCACCCCGGTCGTGCTGGGCCCGTTGACCCCCGCGGACGGCCCGGAGCTGCTCGCCCTGCACGAGGGGCTGGCCGAGCGGGACCGGTGGCTGCGCTTCGCCACCCTGCACCCGGCCGACCTGCCGGGGTACGTGCGGCGCAGCCTCGATCCGGCCGGCGGGAACCTGACGCTGGGTGCACGGGTGCGCGGGCGACTGGCCGGCGCGGTCCAGCTGTTCCCCCTCGGCGACGGCGCCGCGGAGATCGCCGTCGTCGTGGACGGTCACGAGCGCCTGGCCGGGGTGGCGACCGCCCTGCTGGAGCAGGTGGCGGCCGAGGCGACCCGGCTCGGGATCGGCCGGCTGGTCGCCCAGGTGCTCGCCGAGAACGGACCGATGCTCCGGGTGCTCGCCGACCTCGGCCTGGCGGTACGCCGGCGCGCCCAGGGCACCGACGTCCTCGTCGAGGTGACGCTGGACGCCGGCGCCCGCTACCTGGAGGCGGCCGAGGAGCGGCACCGGCAGGCGGCCGCCGCCGGCCTGCAGGCGGTCCTCCGGCCGCGCGCGATCACGGTGGTCGGTGCCGGTCGCGGCGCCGGGTCGATCGGGCGGGCGGTCCTGCGGGAGCTGCGGGCGGCCGGGTTCCCGGGACCGGTGACGGTGGTCAACCCCGCGTGCGGCGAGCTGGAGGGGTTCCCGTGCGTGTCCTCGGTCGCCGAGCTGCCGGGGCCTGTCGACCTGGCCGTGGTCTGCGTCCCCGCCGGGGCGGTGCCGGCGGTCGCTGCGGCGTGCGGGGTGCACGGGGTGCGGGCCCTGCTCGTGCTCAGCGGCGGGCTCAGCGCGGTCCCCGGCCTGGCGGGCGAGGTCCTCGACACCGCCGACCGGTACGGCATGCGCATCGTCGGTCCCAACAGCGTCGGCGTCGTCGCCCCGGGCGACCCGTCCCGGCTGGCCGCCTGCTTCGGCGGGTCGGTCCCGCCCGCCGGCGACGTCGGGCTGGTCGCCCAGTCCGGCGGCGTGGTGATCGCCGGCGGTCAGGTGCTGGGCCGGCTGGGCCTGGGCGTCTCGGCTGCCGTGTCGATCGGCGACGCCTGGGACGTCGGTGCCCGCGACGTCCTGGCCTGGTGCGACGAGGACCCGGGCACGGCGGCGGTCGTGCTGTACGCCGAGTCCGAGCCCGACCTGCGCGGCCTGGTGCGGACCGCGGCGCACCTGGCCCGCCGGGTGCCGGTGCTCGGGCTCCGGACCGCCACGTCGCCGGCCGGAGCCCGCGCGGCGGCCTCGCACACCGCGCGCTCGGCCACCCCCGCCCGGGTGCGGGAGGCCGCGTGGGCCGCGGCCGGGGTGCAGGTCGTGCCGGACCTGACCACGCTGGCGGCGGCCACGGCGCACCTGCGCGGGCGTCCGCCGCTGCGCCCGGGCACCGTCGCGGTGCTGACCAACCTCGGCGGCGCCGGGGTGCTGACCGCGGACGCGTGCGTCGCGGCCGGACTGCCGGTCGACCCGCTGCCGCCCGCGCTGCAGCAGCGGCTGCGGGAGGCGCTGCCGCCCCTGGCCGTCCCGGCCAACCCGGTCGACACCGGCGCCGCCGTGTCACCCGGGCAGTTCGGCGCCGCGCTGGGCTGCCTGCTCGACGACCCCGCCGTCGCGGCGGTCGTCACCGTCACCGCACCGACCGGGGTCGGGGACCCCGGCCCGGGCGTGGCCGCGGCGGTCGCGGCGGCCGGCGACGACGCGGTCGCGGTGGTCGACGTGCGGCCCGGGCGGCCGACCTCGCTGGAGCGGCTCGACCCGGCGGGAACCGGAGGGGGCCCGGCGCTGGTGTCGGTGAACGAGCCGGCCGTGGCGGCCGCGGTGCTGGCGGCCGCCGCCGGGCGGGCGGCCTGGCTGGCCGCGCCGCCGGTCGGGTCCGTGCCCGAGGGGGCCGACGTGCGGGCGGCCCGGGCGGTCGCCGCCGCGGTCCTGGACCGCAGCCCGGCAGGGGACTGGCTGGACCCGGACGCCGTCGCCGCGCTCCTCGCCGCGGCCGGCGTGCCCCTCGTCCCCACGCGCGCGGCCGGGACCCCGGGGGCGGCGGCCGCCGCGGCCCGCGAGCTGGCGTGCCCGGTGGCGGTGAAGGGCCGGGTCCGCGGGGTGGTGCACAAGGCCGACGCCGGGCTCGTGCGCCTGCCGGTGGACGACCCCGACGAGGTACGGCGCGTCGTCGGCGGCTGGGCGGCGGCCGCGGGCGCGGACTGGCTCGGCGCCGTGGTGCAGCCGTTCGTCCCGCCCGGCGACGAGCTGCTGGTCGGCGCGGTCCGCGACGCGGCCGCCGGTCCGGTGGTCGTCGTCGGCCCGGGCGGCCGGGCCGCCGATGCGCTGGGGGGCCGCGTGCACCGGCTGGCGCCGCTGGACGCCCGGGGTGCCGAGCAGGCGGTCGACGCGACCGGCCTGTTCGCCACGGCGCACGGCCGCACGCTCGACCGTGCCGCCGTCGCGGACCGGCTGCACCGGGTGGCCTGGCTGGCCGACGCCGTCCCGGAGCTGGCCGAGCTGGACGTCAACCCGCTGGTGGTGGGTCCTCGCGGGGCGCAGGCGCTCGACGTGCGGGTGCGCGTCGCCCCGGACGGGCCGTGACCGGCGCCGTCCTCCGCGCCAGCGCGGAGGACCTGGGGATGCGCGCCCTCGGCCGCGGCGGCGTGCCGATGCAGTTCGGCGCGGTGCTCGTCCTCGCGCCGGGCGCCGAGGACGCCGAGCTCGCCCGCGTCGTCGCCGACCGGCTCGGCGGGGTGCGGCGGCTGCGGCAGCGGCTGGTCCGGGTGCCTCCGGGCGCCGGCCGCCCGATCTGGGTGGACGAGCCGGCCCCGGACCCGGCGGCGCACGTCCGCACCGCCGCGTGCCCGGCGCCCGCGGACCAGCAGGCCCTCCTCGACCTCGCCACGGACCTGGTGGCCGGCCCCCTGCCGGAGGACCGGCCCGGCTGGGCCGCCGTCGTCGTCCCGGACCTGCCCGGGGGGCACAGCGCGGTGGTCGTCGTGCTGTCGCACGTGCTCGCCGACGGGATCGGCGGGCTGGCCCTGCTGGCCTCCCTCGCCGACGGCGGGCCGCCGCCCGACCGCACACCGCCCGGGCCGCGGCCGCCCTACCGGTCCCTCGTGGCCGACGCCTGGCGCCGCCGCGGCCGGGCGCTGCCCCGCCTGTGGCGCGTGGTCGGGCTGCTGCGGGACGCGGGCCGGTCGGCCGGCGGCCTGCGCCCGGCCCGCGCCGCGCCGTGCAGCCTGCTGGCCCCCACCGGGCCCCGGCGGCGGACGGCGGCGGTGCAGGTGCCGCTCGAGCCGCTGCGGGCGGCGGCGCACCGGGCCGGGGGCACGGTGAACGACGCGCTGCTGGTCGCGGTCGCCGGGGCGCTCGGCGGGCTGCTGGAGAGCCGCGGCGAGTCGGTGGACCCCGTGGCGGTCACCGTCGTCGTCACCGGGCGGCGGGCGGCGGGGGTCACCGAGCTGGGCAACGCCACCACCCCGCTGGTGGTTGCCGTGCCGGTCGCGGGGGATCCGCAGGAGCGGCTGCGCCGGTTCGCCGGCACGGTCCGCCGGGCCCGGGACGCCGCCACCGGCCCGCCGCTGACCGCGCTGATGGGGTCGGTGTTCGGCCTGCTCGCGGCGAGCGGCGCCTATCGCT
The DNA here is from genome assembly GCF_054050195.1 of Geodermatophilus sp. SYSU D00710. NCBI lineage: Bacteria > Bacillati > Actinomycetota > Actinomycetes > Geodermatophilales > Geodermatophilaceae > Geodermatophilus > Geodermatophilus sp. SYSU D00710. Next base: position 48,118 of record NZ_JBJGYX010000006.1, on the reverse strand, counting down.
GGTGGCTCCGCCGCCAGCACCGCTTCCACACGCTGGTCAGCAACGTGCCGGGGCCGCCGACGCCGCTGACCCTCGCCGGGCGGCGGGTCGAGCAGGTGCTGCCGGTGGCCTCCGGCGAGGCCGGGGACGTCACAGTCTCCTTCGACGCGCTGTCCTACGCCGGCACCCTGACCGTCACCGCCGTCGTCGACCCCGACCGGGTGCCCGACCTGCCGGTCCTGACCGCGGCGCTGCGGGCCCAGCTCACCGCGCTGGTCGGTCCCCCGTCGGCAGGGTGACGCTGAGGGACACCAGCACGTCCCCGCGCCAGTCCCGGCCGGCGAGCTCGACGTCGACGGTGTCCCCGCCGTCGTCGGTGACGGTCAGGGTGCCGAACTGCCCGGCGCCGGGGAACGTGCCCTCGCTGTAGGGGCCGCCCTTCACGTCGCCCGGCGAGTCCAGCGCGGCGGCGTGCAGGAGCGGGAAGCCGGCGCCACCGGCGGTGCTGTGGTCGGTGTTCGTGCCGTCGTCGATCGCGAGCATGTGCGCGTCGCCGCTGACCATGACCAGGTCGTCGACGCCGGCGGCGGCGAGGGTGTCGGCGATCCGCCGGCGCTCGCCGGCGTAGCCACCCCAGTCGTCGCGGCCGGGCTCGTCCGGGGCCACCCACGGCTCCGGGTTCACCCAGACCACCGCGGCGTGCGACCGGCTGGCGGCCACGAGCTCCTGCTCCAGCCAGGCCAGTTGCCGCGCGCCGAGCATCGAGTCGTCGGTCCGCGCCGAGCGGGTGTCGGTCACCACCACCCGGACCCGGCCGACGGTGAAGGCGTGGTGGATCGCCCCGCCGCCGCCCTCGACGAGGTCGTGGTGCGGGACGAGGGCGCGGTAGGCGGCCCGGGCGACGTCCCGGGTGGGCGAGGTGGAGTCGGCGTTCTCCGAGCCGTAGTCGTGGTCGTCCCAGACGTAGTCCACCGGCACCGAGCGGTACAGCGCCGCCTGCGCGGGGGAGGTCAGCACCCGGGTGTAGCGGTCGGCGAACGCCGCGGCGTCACCGGTCCGGACGTCGGAGTAGTGCAGGTCGCCCATGTGCACGAACAGCAGCGGGTCGACCGCGCGGATCGCGTCGAACACCGCGCCGCTGGAGCCGGTGCGGGCGCAGGAGGCCAGCGCGAGCGTGAACGACGCCGGGCCCTCCGGCATGGTCGTGAACCGCCCGGTACCGCGGGTGCCGTCCGGGTCGCCGTCCACCTCGACGGTCCACCGGTACGCGGTGTCCGGGGCCAGCCCGTCGACGGCCAGCCGCACGACCCCGTCGGCCGACGGGGGGACCGCGGCGGAGCGGACCGCGGGCCCGCCGTCGTCGGGCTCGACCACCAGCCGGGCCTGCCGGGCGTCCGCCCGGTCCAGCTGCGCCACGACCCGGGCGCTGCTGGTGGTGACCCCGCCGGACCAGGCCCAGACGACGGACTCGACCGGCAGCGCGAGCTGCGCCGAGCGCGGGTGCAGCGGGCCGAAGAAGTAGTCGTGCACCTCCGCGGCCGCGCCGGTGGTGCCGGCGAGCAGCAGGCCGGTGACCATCGCCAGCGTGACCACCGAGCGCATCGTGCGGCGGTGCTGCCAGGCCAGCCAGAAACCGACCGCCGGCACCAGGAAGGCCACCCCGATCAGCACGCTCACCCACGGCTGGTAGGTGGTGGCGGCGAGGACGGCCAGCCCGGTGCCGGCGACGGCGGCCAGCGCCGCGCCGACCGCCTGCCACCGCAGCGCGACCAGCAGCGCCACCGCGGCCAGGCCGAGGAGCCCCAGCTGCAGCCACCGGCTGAGGGAGGGCCCGATCGCCGTGCCCTCGGGACTGGTCGGCAGGCCCTCGACCAGCGCCAGCGTGGTGAACAGCGTGAGCATCGCGGTCAGCCAGCCGCGCGCGAACCGGCGGACGGCGGCCTCCTCGTCCGGCTGCAGCCGCAGCAGGCCCGGCCCGGCGGCGACGTCGGACGGTGCCTCCCACGGGCAGCCGGCGCACCCGCGGTGCCACCGGGTCCGGTCCAGCGTCCACCAGGTCGCCAGGACGACCGCGGCGCCCACCAGCACCCCCGCGGCGGCGTCCGAGGGCCACGCCGAGCGGCTGCGGACCACGTCGACGACGACGACCCCGAGTGCCGCGGCGGTGACGACGAGGGTCGCCAGGGCCGGGCCGCGGCGGCGGGTGCGGGCGTACACGGCCAACGGCAGGAACCCGGCGAGCAGGGTCGCCTGCACCACCGGCGCGCTGGGCAGCGACCCGGTCAGCCCGGCCAGCGGGCCGTCCGGCGGGTAGGCCCGCTCCAGCCGGTCGGCCACGACGGCCTGCGCGACCAGGACGGCGGCCGTGACACCGAGCAGGCCGAGTACGAAGGCCGCGCAACGCCGGCCGACGAGACCGACCAGCACGGCCAGGGCGACCGCGACGGGCACGCTGCCCAGCAGGTCCCACGGCAGCAGCGGGTCGCTGCGGCGGGCGACCTCGTCGTCGATCTCGGCGAGCAGCTGCGGCGCCCCGGCCGTGGTGAAGACGAGCTGCACGGCGGCGGCCGCGGTCAGCACCGCCGTCCAGCCGAGCAGCAGCACCCCGCGGCGCGAGCCGTCCCCGGGCCGCTGCCCCAGGGGCGTGCCGGCCAGCAGCGGGCGCAGCCGGACCGGCGGTTCGGGCCAGGTGACGAGCGCGACGGCGGCGCAGGTGGCCACGGCGCCCAGCCCGGCGACGAGGAGCAGCAGCAGCGCGTAGAGCCAGGCCGTCCCGGCGAACATGCCCACGTCCGGGGCGTAGTTCTTGGTCGCGCCGCGGGCGCCGTAGACGGTCAGGCCGCCGGCGGTGAGGGCGAGCAGCAGGTAGTGCACCCGCGGCCGCAGCCCGGCGGCGAGCGCGGTGTCCGGCGGCGCGCCGGTCCGCACGAAGGCGGCGACGGCGCGGGCGTGCAGCTCGGTCTCGCGGTCGCGGCCGCGCCGGCGGCGCCCGTGCAGGGCGTCGCGGAGCAGGACGACGCCGGAGACGAGCAGGCCGGCGCCCATGATCGCCGGGACGAAGATCTGCGCGCGGTCGACGTCGGCGTCGTCCCACCAGTCCTCGCGGACCCGCCGGGGGTTCACGACGGCTCCCCGTCCGGGTGCAGCACCACGGTGCCGGTGTCGCCGTCCACGGTGACGGTGCGCCCGTCGAGCACCGCGGTGGCGCCGGGCAGGTTGAGCACGGCCGGCAGGCCGAGCTCGCGGGCGACGATCGCCGCGTGCGACAGCGGCCCACCGCGCTCGACGACGATCGCCCCGGCCCGCAGGAAGACCGGGGACCACCCGGCGTCGGTGGCCGCGGCCACGAGCACCTCGCCCTCGGCCAGCAGCTCCGGGCGCGGCTCGGCGAGCACGCGGGCCCGGCCGGTGTGCCGCCCCGGGCTCGCCGCCCAGCCGGACAGGCGGTCGCCCTGCGGCGCCGCGGCCGGGGAGGGCGCGGGCACGCCGGTCCAGCGCAGCGGCGGGGGCGGGTCGGTGGCGCGCTGGTCGAGCCACCGGCGGCGGCGGGCCAGCTCGGCCGGCGGCGGGGGAGCGCTGCCCAGGGCCGGGCGCAGCTCGGCGTCGCGCAGCAGGTCGACGTCGGCCGGCCGGGCCAGCACCCCGGCGACGGTCAGCCGGCGGCCGATCTCCAGGTGCACCCGGCGGACCTCGCCGCCGAGGGCGAGGACGGCGGCCTTGACGTCCTCGCGCCGGGCCAGGCCCGCCGTCGCGTCGGCGATCTCCCGGCGCAGCACGTGCATGCGGACGTCGACGACCTGGCCGGTGAGCACGCGCACCCGCCGCCACCGCGCGCGGCCGCGCAGGTCCTCCTCGAGCGCGGCGCGGGCGGTGTCCCGCTCGTCCCGGCGCGACGGCGGGGCGGGGAAGGCCGCCTGCCCGGTCTCGGCCCAGGTGGGCCCGGCGAACACCGACCGCGACGCCGCCGGTGACCGGTCCCGGCGCGTCCCGGCTCCGGTGGTGACGCGTTGGGCCGCGGCGGCCGCCGGCTGCTCGCCCAGGTGCCCGGCGAGCCGGGCCTGCAGCTCCGAGTACGCGGCGACGGCGGCGGAGGCGACGGCGAGCTCGACGGTCATCGCCCGGGCGCCGAGGTCGACCAGGCGGCGACGGTAGGCCAGCAGGCCGCCGTCGTCGAGGTCCCCGAGCGCGGGCGGGTCGGCGAGCACCGCGTCGACCGCGCCCACGACGACGCCCGCCTCGACCGCCGCGCGGCGGCGCGCGGTGCCGGCGCGCAGCTGCAGCCGGGCGGTGCGCCACCACGGGGCCCGCCGTCCCTCCCGGCCCCCCGGGGCGGAGGCACCGGAGACCGGCGCGCCGAGGTACTGCCGCTCCAGTTCGGCCTCCGAGCCGCCGGGCACCGCCCGCGCCGCGGCCCGCATGAGGTCCAGGTCGAGCGCGGCCCGGCCGTGGACCCGGCGCACCAGCTCGTGCGGGCCGGTCCGGTCGGCCGGCAGCCCCCAGAGCCGGCCGAGGACCTCCCGCAGCGCCTCCTCGACGAGGAAGGAGGCGACGTCCCACACCAGCGGCGGCAGCAGGCCCGGCAGCGTCTCCCCGATGCCCTCGGTGGTGAGCTCCGCGTCGTCGGGCTCGGTGTCGCAGCCGTCGTCGGCCCGCGCGGGCCCGGTGGTGATCGGACGGGCCTGCACCACCCAGGTGCGGGTGCCGTCCCACGCCCACTCGACGTCCTGGGAGCGGCCCTCGGCCTCCTCCACCCGCAGCGCCAGCGCGGCCGCCTCGCGCACGGCCACGGGCAGACCGGGGTCGGGGTCCCCGGTGCGCGGCAGCAGGAAGACCTCGGGGGTGCGCGCCCCGGAGACCAGCGACTCGCCCAGCCCCTGCACCGCCTCCACCCGCACGCGGTCGCCCAAGCCGCCGGGGTCGACGGTGAACACGACCCCCGCCGACCGGGCGGGCACCATCCGCATGAGCACCGCGGGCATCGCGACGTCGTCGTCGGGGATGCCCCACGCGCGGCGGTAGGCCACGGGGGCCGGGTGCCACAGCGAGGCCCAGGTCAGCCGGACCGCGTCGAGGACCGCCTCCGGGTCGACGTCGAGCGAGGAGCGGTACTGGCCGGCGAACGACGCGGCGGCCATGTCCTCGACGGTCGCCGACGAGCGCACCGCCAGGGGCCGGCCGGCCGCGACCTCGCGGGCCGCCGCGACGACGGTGCCGGCGAGGTCCCGTGGCACCGGCACGGCGGCGAAGGCGGCGTCGACCTCGTCGGCCGGTACCGGCGTCCCGCTGCGGAGCCGGTCGAGCAGCGGCGCCAGGTCGGGGGAGGCGGCCACGGCGCGGTAGGCGTCGGCGGTCACCACCGCGGTCGGCGGGACGGGGGTGCCGCGCTGCACGAGGCGGTCCAGCGACGCGCCCTTGCCACCGAGCTGCGCCGGCGGCGCCGGCGAGCCCGCGGTGAGCCGGAGGACGGCGGTGGTGGCCGGTGCCCGGCCAGTCGCGGTGGTCACGGGCGCCCGACCGGCGTCCCGGTCAGCTCCGCCCGGTAGGCGGCGACGCAGCGGTCGGCGAGCCGCTCCACGGGCTCCCCGGTGGACGCCGACTGCCGGTGCAGCCAGGTCGCGAGGTCCGGCCGCAGCGCCACCGCCGAGCGTCCTCGGGTCCGCGCCCCGAGGGCGGCGAGCTGGACGAGCAGCACGGCGCCCAGGAGCAGCACGAGGTCGGTGTCGGCGCCGCGCAGCGCGTCGACGAGGGCGACGGCGACGCCCAGCAGCGCCACCAGCTGGAGGACGACGGTCAAGGGCACGACGGGCCTCCGGCGGATCGGGAGCAGGTGGCTCGACGCTAGGGAGCGGCGGGCTCACCGGCCCCGGTCGACCGGCCCGCGCGACCAGGGACCTTCGGCGCTCCCGGACCGGCCGCCGGTCAGCTGGCCGTCCCGGCGCTCACCGCCGGGACGGCCAGCGGCACGACCAGCACCGGACAGCCGGCGTGGTGCACGAGTGCGGAGGTGACCGAGCGCAGCGGCCGGCCGAGCACCCCGTGCCGCCGGTGCCCGACCACCAGGAGCTCGGCGGTGAGCCCGGCGGCCAGGAGGGTGTCGGCCGCGCGCCCGTGGCGGACGACCGGGCGGACCGGGACGCCCGGCCAGCGGTCGCGGACCGGCTGCGCGCCGGTCAGCAGGTCCTCGAGCAGGAGCTCCCCCCGGCGCTGCGCCGCGGCGTCGTCGGCCGGGTGGTCGGCGGCCGGCCGGGGCAGCAGGGACCCGCGTGACCAGCTGTGCACCGCGAGCACCCCGGTGCCGCGGAGAGCCGCCGCGCGCAGCGCCTCGGCGAGCACTGCCTCGGACCCCGGCCCGCCGTCGAGGCCGGCGACCACGCCGCTGCGGCTGCCGCCGGACCAGCGGCTGCGCAGCGGCACGACGGCGACCGGGCAGGGCGCCGCGCGCAGCACGGCCGCCACGGTCGACCCCAGCAGCAGGTCGCGGGCGCCGCCCGAGCCGGAGGAGCCGAGGTACAGCAGCGCGGCGCCGGCGCCCGCGGCGGCCAGGACCTCGACCGGGTCGCCGTCGACGAGCCGGGGTTCGACCGGGAGCCCGGGGTGGGCGCGGCGCAGGTCCGCCGTCACCGCGTCCAGCGCCAGGCCCCCGGCGGTGCGGAGCACCTCGACGGCGTCGAGGACCCGGGTGGGTGCCGGCCGCCGGCCCGGGACCCAGGGGACGACGAGCAGCAGCCGGAGCGGGACCCCGCGGCCGGCGGCCTCGCGCGCCGCCAGGGAGGCGGCGGCGAGCGCGTCGCGGGACCCGTCGACGCCGGCGACGACGGGACGGGGATCGACCTCGCCGGGCACCGTCAGGCCCAGGGCGCGTCGAGCCGGTCGATGGTGTCGTCGACGGGACGGCGGCCGGTCGGGGGCACGGGCTCGGCGCTGACCGGCGCCCAGCCGAGCCGGACCAGCAGCTGCGGGATCCCCGCCGGTCCGGGCACGGCCGGCGCGCAGAGCTCGGCCAGCCGGGCCCGCGTGCCCGGCACCTCGAGGGGCTGGCTGACCGGGTCGGTGGCCAGGCCGATCGCGGTGGCGGTCAGCAGCACCGCGCTGAGCGCCTCGCCGGCGCGCAGCTGGTCGGCCGGCCCGTCGCCGGGGGTGGTGAGCACGGCCAGGACCGTGCCGTCGGCCTCGCCGGTGCCCAGCCGGCTCTCCTCGAGGCTCCCGTCGGCGAAGCGCCGGACCGGTACGGCCGCCTCCGGCCCGGCCGCCCCGGCGGAGGCGGGGACGTTGGCGGCCGGGACGCCCTCGGCGGCGCCGCGGGTCCGCCCGGTCCAGGCCGCGACCTCCTGGGCCAGGCCCGGGGTGAGCGCCTGCTCCAGCGCCGCCGTCTCGACCAGCCGGACCACCCGCCACTGCGTGCCGGAGTCCAGCGCGGTCAGCCGGGCACCCTCCGCCGCGGCGGCCGCGGCCAGGTCGGCGAGCAGCTCCGGCGGGACCGGCCAGGTCGAGAAGACCCGCCGGTCACTGCGGCGGGTCTCGATCGCCCGGGCGAGCACCAGCTCGTCCGGCCGCGGCTCGGCGGCGGAGACCTCGACCGCGGCGAGGTGCGCCGGGTGCGCCCGGTCGGGCAGCCGGTGGACGGTCGCGGCCAGGCCGGCCGCGCGCAGCGCGACGCGGAGGTGGTGCAGCGCGGCACCGCAGCTCACGAGCAGGTCACGGCCCTCCGGGTCGGTGGCCGGCAGGTGCCGGGACGGGTCGGCGAACAGGTGCACCGACGTCCGGCCGACGCGCCAGCGCCAGGGCTGGGAGTTGTGCACCGACGGTGCACGGTTGGCCAGCGCGATGGCTGCGCGGGCCGTGGTGCGGTCGAGCGGCTGGGGGCTCACGGCTCCTCCTGGGACGGGGACGGCGGGACCGGGGTCGGGGTCATCGCCGGGCGAGTGGTCGGGCGGTGTGCTCGGTGGTGCGAGTGGCCGCGACCTCGCCGAGGGCCCAGGTGACGACGACGGCGGCGATGAAGACGGCCAGCAGGGCCTCGCTGGTCCCCGACCACACGGTGGCGATCCCGAGCGCCAGGGCGACGACGCCGGTGGTGAGGGCGGCGCGGTGCACCGGGCTGCCGGGAGCGAACGCGGCGCGGCCGGTGACGGCGACCGCCGCCAGTCCCAGGACCAGGCCGACGGTGCCCATGCCCCGGGGGTCCTGCAGGAACGGCATCTCGCCGCGGATCAGGTAGCCGACGTAGGGGACGACGATCGCGGCGACGAGGACGGTGGCGATCGTGTTGCGGGTCGTGGACGTCATGACGGGCCTCCCGTGGCGCGGACCCGCGCTGGTGCGGGCTCCCTGCCGTCGAGCCTCGGCCCGCGGTCCGCGTCGGCGGAGGGTCGGAGAGCACCACCGGGGCGGGTCCTGGGTCCCGCGTCCACCGGGAGCGCCCGTCCTCCGTCGCGACACGCCGGGCCCTGCGGCGCGACACGCCGGGTCCTGCGGCGCGACACACCGGGCCCTCGACCGCGACGCGCCGGTCTCGGAGGGGAATTCACGCAGCGACCCGGTGACAGCCGGGGCCACCGTGCTCCAACCTGGGCCGATCCGGACCCGGGGACATCTGAGAGCGCGGATGGGGCGGGTGAGTGGCCGTGGCGGACCTGACGATCGAACGGGCGGCCGGGCGCCGCGACGACGACCCCGCCCCCCACCTCGCGGCTCCGCAGCCGCCGTCCGCTCCGCCGTGGCCACCCTCCGGCGGCGTCGCGCTCGCCCGGCTGCTCGCCCTGGCCCGGCTCACCACCCCCCAGGCCCTCGAGCTGGCGGCGGCCGTGCTCGAGGAGGCGGCGCAGCTGCCGGTGCCCGCGGGCGGGACCGCCGGAGGGAGCCGCGGCGGGCTCGACCGGGCCGTGGTCGAGGCCGACGGGCGCGTGGTCCTCCACCCCGCCACGACGCCGACCGCACCCGCAGTCGCGGCGGTCCTCGCCGACGTCGCGGCCGCCGCCCGGTCCCGCGCCGGCTCGGACGACCCGGCCGCAGACCCGCTCCTGACCGCGCTCGACGCCGCGGTGGCCGACCTCCCCGACGCCGGCGTCCCCGCCGTGACGGGGCGGCTGACCGAGACCGTCGCCGCCGTCGACCGCGACGCCGCCCGCGCCGAGCTCGGTGCGCTCGCGCGGGCCATCGGCGCGGGCGGGCCGACGGGGGCGGCGCCGTCGAGGGGCGGGACCGGGCCGGCCGGCGCGCCCGACACCCGAGCCCGCCCGGTCAGGCGGGAGGGGTCCCGGACCGCGCGGCGGATCGGCGCGTGGCTGCTGTCGGCGGTGGTCCTGGCCGCGGTCGTCACGGTGGAGGTCGTCGTGCTGCGCGACGACATCGCCGCCGACGTCGAGGTGCTCCTGGACGCCGGCCGCAGCGGTGAGGAGCCGACCGCCGCGGAACCCGAACCCGACGGCGTCGAGATCCCACCGCCCGCCCCGGCGGCGGCCGGCAGCGTGGCCGGGGTCGACCTGCGCCGCCTCACCGGGTGCGAGCCGGGCGCGCCCTGCACCGTGCGGGTGCAGGTGCGGCTCGTCCCAGGAGCCGCCGACCAGCAGGTGACCTGGTCCTACCTGCTCGCCGACCGCTGCACCGGCGCCACCTCCACCGCGCCGGGCGGGACGGTCACCGTCCCGGCCGGGGGGACGCGGGCCGAGGCCGTCGGCGTCGTCGGCCTGCCGGCCCTGCCGGCGGTCGCGGTGCTGGCCGTCACCGACCTGCCCGCGGCGGCCGCCTCCGCGCCACTGCCCGTGGGCTCCTGCCCACCCGAACTCCGGACCCGCTGACCCTGACGGGAGCGCCGCATGCCGTACTGGGTGCCCGCCGAGGGGCCGGCCGACGAGCCACGCAGCCGGCGGTGGAGCCGGCGCCAGCGCCGGGTGCTCTGGGCAGGCGCCGGGGATCCCGGCACGGAACCCGACGGGCTGCCCGCCGAGGAGGGCGGCAGGCGGCGGCGCACCCGACAGGAGCGCCGGGACCGCCGCAGCGCCCTGTTCGACCTGCTCGCCGTCGTCGCCGCGCTCGCCCTGGTCGGGCTGGGGCTGGTCAACCTCTACCTCATCGGCGACACCGAGCTGGCGCTGCGGCAGGGCGCGATCGCCGCCGGGGGCGTGCTGGCCCTCGCCGTGTTCTGGCGGGTGCGCGTCCGCTACCTCGGCGTGCTGGGGTGGGCCGCCTACGTCGCGGCCGTCGTCTTCCTGGTCGGCGTCCTCACCGTCGGGGTGACGGTCAAGGGCGCGACCCGGTGGTTCGTCCTCGGCTCGGTCACCTTCCAGCCCTCCGAGCTGGCCAAGCTGGGGCTGCTGCTGGTCCTCGCCGCCGTCCTCGGCTCCGCCCGGCCGGCCTGGCGGCGGTTCTCCCTCGCCCTGTTGCTCGCGGCCGTGCCCATCGGGCTGACCCTGCTGCAGCCCGACCTCAGCACGACCGCCCTGCTCACCGTGCTCACCGCGTCGATGCTCGTCCTCGGCCGGGTGCCCGCGCGCTTCCTGCTGCCGCTCGGCGCCGCGGCCGTCATCGCGGCGCCGCTGATGATCAGCCTGCTGCAGCCCTACCAGCTGCAGCGCCTGGGCACCTTCCTGGTCGGCGCGCACGAGTCGCCGACCGGGTCGGGGTGGGCGCTGCGCCAGGCGCACATCGCGGTGGCGTCCGGCGGGCTCACCGGCCGGGCCGACGACCCGCTGCGCGAGCTGCGCGCCGAGTACCTGCCCGAGGGGCACACCGACCTCGCGCCGGCCAGCCTGGTCGGGCAGTGGGGGCTGGTCGCCGGCGCAGGGGTCGTGCTCGCCGTCGTCGTCCTCGTGTGGCGGCTCGCGCTGGCCAGCCGCCGGTCCCGCACGCCGCACGCCGCGCTCGTCGGCGGGGGGCTGGCCATCCTCATGGGCGTCGAGACCGTCGTCTCGGTGGGGGCCAACCTCGGGCTGCTGCCCCTGGCCGGCGTGCCGTTCCCGCTGCTCAGCTACGGGGGGACGGCGCTGGTCGTGCACCTCGCCGCGATCGGCGTCGTCCTGGGCGTCCGCCGGGACAGCGTGCGCCGGCGGCTGTGGGCCGAGCCGGTCCGGCGCAACCCGCGCCCGCGCCTGGTCCGGCTGGCCGCGGCCGCCGTCTCGCTCCTGCTCGTCGCCTTCGGGCTCTACGGCTGGCGGCTGCAGGTCACGCGGGGCGAGGAGCTCTCGCTCGCCGCCGAGGAGCAGATGACCCGCTGCATCCGGCTGCCCGCGCCCCGCGGCGCCATCACCGACCGGCACGACGTGCCGCTGGCCGTGGACGCCGCGGCCGCCGGCACCGGCGTGGACCGGGTGCTCGCGGTGCCCGCGCTGCTGCGCGACGACCAGGCGGCGGTCGAGCAGCTCGCCGGGCTGACCGGCCGCCCGCCCGCCGACCTGCGGGCGGAGCTCGACGCGGCCGACCCGACCACGCTGTCCCTGCCGGTGGCCGAGGTGCCGCGCGCCGTCGGCGACGCGGTCGTCGCCGCCGGCCTCCCCGGCGTGCTCGTCGTCCCGCAGCCCCGCCGCTGGTACCCCGAGGGGGCGCTGCTGGGCCCGGTCCTCGGCTTCGTCGGCGTGGCCACGCCCGAGGCCGAGGAGCGCTGGCCCGGCCTGCCCAACGGCGAGTTCGTCGGCCGGGCGGGACTGGAGCTGCAGTACGACGCGGTGCTGCGCGGCACCAACGGGCGCCAGTGCCTCTACGTCCACCCGACGGGCGTGCCGGTGGCGCTCGGCGAGCGGGTGGAGCCCGTGCCCGGCGCGGACCTGCGGCTCTCCCTCGACCTGGGCCTGCAGCGGCAGCTCGACAGCGGCCTGGCCGCCGCGCTGCGCGGCCAGCGCCCGGGGCGCATCGGCGCCGCCGTCGCGATGGACCCCCGCTCGGGGCAGGTCCTCGCCATCGCCAGCACGCCGTCGTTCGACAACAACCTCTACGGCCCGCCCGCCGACGCCGCCGCGCTCGAGGCGCTGGCGTCCGCGCCGGGGTCCCCGACGCTCGAGCACGTCACGCAGGCGGTCCTGCCGCCCGGGTCGACGTTCAAGATCGTCGTCGCCGCGGCCAACCAGGCCCGGCCGGTCTACGCCCCCGACCAGGTGATCCCGACCGGGGCGAGCTTCAGCTACGGCGGGCACGAGTTCGGGAACTGGCGGCCGATGGGACCGATGGACCTGTCCGAGTCGATCGCCATCTCCAACGACGTCTACTTCTACAAGCTCGCGGTCGGGCTCGGTCCCGAGGCGATGATCGACACCGCCCGGGCGCTCGGCGTGGGCCAGCGCACCGGCATCGACCTGCCCGGTGAGTCGGCCGGGTACCTGGGCACCCCGGAGTCCGTGGAGGCCGCGGGCGGCACCTGGTACGGCGGGTCCACGGTGATCCTGGGCATCGGCCAGGGCGAGATCACGGTGACGCCCCTGCAGAACGCCCGGTGGACCGCCGCCGTCGCCACCGGGAACCTGGTCACCCCGCGCCTGGGCATGGCCGTCGGGACGCAGGGGTCCTTCACGGCCGTGCCCGCGCCGGCGCCCACGCCGGTGCCGTTCGCCGCCGAGCTGGGACCGGTCCGCGAGGGGATGCGGGAGGCCGTCACCAGCGGCACCGCGATCCGGCTCTCCAGCTTGCCCGGACTCGTCGGCGCCAAGACCGGCACCGCGCAGGACGGCGGCCTGCCCGCGGACGAGTACGACAACTGGATCACCGCCGCCGCCCCGATGGACGCCCCGGAGATCGTCGTGACGGCGGTGGTGCAGGGGCCGGGGACGGGGGCGAACAACACCAAGGACCTGGTGTCCGCGGCGCTGCGCCACTACCTCGACAACCGGGACGCCGTCCTCGCCACCGGCCCGGTGCAGGTCCCCTGACCGTCAGCGGCGGCCGTAGGCGGTCAGCAGCGCCCGGTTGCGCAGCGCCCGCGCGGCGCCGTCGGCCACGCAGGTCAGCGGCTCCTCGGCCTGCTTGACCGGCAGGCCGAGCGCCCGCTCGAGCTCCTGCGGCAGGCCGGGGACCAGCGAGGAGCCGCCGAAGACGAGCACGCCCTCGCCCATCACGTCGGCGATCGCCTGCGGCGGGAGGTCGTCCAGGCAGGGGGTCAGGGTCCGGAGGATGTCGTCGACCACCGGGCGCAGGGCCTCGGCGACCTCGGCGGCCGGGATCGTGGCCAGCCGCGGCCGGCCGGAGACGCCGTCGCGGCCCTGCACGACGAGCGGCTCGTCCCCGGCCGAGCTGAGCCGGGTCTTGAGCGCCTCCGCCTCGAGGTCGCCGACGAGGAGCTGGTGCTGCTCGCGCAGGAACCGGACGACGGCCAGCGTCATGTCCTCGCCGCCGGTCTTGCTGGTCCGGGAGGCGAGCACGCCGCCGTAGCAGAAGGCGACCGCCTCGGACCGGCCGCCGCCGACGTCGACGACCATGTGCACCCGCCGCTCCAGCGGGTCGATGCCGCAGCCGACGGCGCCCGCGACCGCCTCGTCGATCGCGGTCACCGGCCGGATGCCCGCCTCCTCGGCGGCCTCGAGCAGCGCGCGGTGCTCCAGGGCGCTGGAGCCGACGGGCACGGTGACCACGGCCCGGACGGGCAGCCGCCACAGCCGCTGTCCGGCCGCGTGCAGGACCGCGCGCAGGTAGGTGCGGGCGGTCTCGAGGTCGGTGACCACGCCGTCGTCGAGGGGGCGCACCGCGGCGTAGCGGGACGGTGCGCGGCCGAGCAGGTCGGCGGCCTCCCGGCCGACGGCGAGCACGCGTTCCCGGCGGCCGCTGCCCCGGCGCACCAGCATCACGGTCGGCTCGTCGTAGAGGATGCCGCGGCGCACGTCGCTGACCACGGTGGTGGCGGTGCCGAGATCGATGCCGAGTTCCACGCGGTACCTCCTGACCGCCGGGTGCCCCGCCAGTCTGGTGGCGCGGTCCGTGCCCGGTCCAGAGCCCCGGGCGCGTCGCCGCGCGTCCCCGCCCGTGTCGTCCGGAGGTCCCGGCCGGGGGCGACCTCCGCCCCTGTCCGGAACGGCGCCACGGTCCCGAGCATGGGGGCATGACGGAGGAGCACCCGTGACCGGGACCGCTGCGACCGGGAGGGGAGGACCCGCCTTCGGACCACCCGTGGAACGGGACGGGGCCACGGTGATCGCCGTGACGGCGTCGACCAGCCACACCGCGCGCGCCGGGGACGGGCACGGCGGGCGCCGCCCGGCCGCGGAGATGGCCGGGGTCCGGCCGCTGGGCGCCTTCGAGGTCCGGGACGGCCGGGTGCGCTGGCACCCCGTCGTCGACGTCACCCGGGTCGTCACCACCGCCGAGGTCGTCCTCGGGGCGGTGGCGGTCGCGTCCCGCCTCGCGGGCCGGCCGTCCCCGGCGGTCGCCCGGGTGACCATGGGCCCCGGCGGCTGGGTGAGCATGAAGGGCGGGGCCGTGGCGGTGCGCCCGGCCCGGCGTCTGTGGCGGCGGTCCCGGCCCCCGGCGCACGTCCGGCGGCCGTGGTGGGCCCGGCTGCTCGCCGCCACCGCCCTCGAGCGGCTGGTCGGCTGAGGACGCCGGTGGTCCGGGTCCGCAACCGCTTCGTGAACCCGGTGGTGCGCGCGCTCTCCCGCGGCCCGGCCCACCGGCTGCTCGGCCGGCACCTGGTCGTGCTCGGCTACAGCGGGCGGCGGACCGGCCGGCGGTTCGAGCTGCCGGTGATGGCCGCGCCCGACGGTGCGGACCTCGTCGTCCTCGTCGGCGGCGCGGCCGGCAAGACGTGGTGGTGGAACCTGGCGGAGGGTCCCGTCGACGTCACCGTCCGGCGGGACGGGCGGGACGAGGCCCGCCGTGCCCGGTTGCTGCTCCCCGGCAGTCCCGGCAGGGACGACGCGGTCGCCGTCTACCGGTCGGCCTTCCCGCGGGTGACCGTCGCGCCGGACGACCCGCTGGTGGTGCTGGAGGCGGGCCGCTCCCGCTGAGCCGACGCGGCCGGGGGACGTGCGGCGCCGGTCGCGGGACCTCCGGCCCTGGGGGCGCGGCGGCCGGGGCACGGACGCTCCCCGGCGTGAGCACCCCGATCCCCGCGGCGCCCGCGGGGTCCCGGACGCCCGGTCTCCGACACTTCTGGGGCCGGTGGCTGCTGGTCGTCACCGCGGGGGAGGCCGCCGGGTTCCTCGTCCCGGTGCTGGCGGTCCTCACCGGGGCGGCGGACACCGCGGGTGCCGCGGGCCTGGCGGTGCTGCTCGCCGCCGGCGCGGCCGAGGGCGCGCTGCTGGGCGCCGCGCAGGCGTCCGTGCTGGCGCGGGAGCTCCCCGGGCTGTCCCGGCGGGACTGGATCGTGCGCACGTCCGTGGCCGCGGTGCTGGCGTGGGTGGTCGGGACCGGACCGAGCGGCTGGGCCGCCTCCGTCCTCGACCGGCCGGCCTGGGTGCAGGCCCCGCTGGCGGTGCTGGCCGCCACCGTGCTGCTCGGCTCGATCGGCGTGGCCCAGTGGACGGTGCTGCGCCGGCACGTGCCCCACGCCGGGCGTTGGATCGGCTGGACCGCGGCGGCCTGGCTGGCCGGCCTGGCCGTCTTCGCCGGGATCACGACGCCGCTGTGGCAGCCGGGACAGGCGCCCGTGCTGGTCGCGGCCATCGGTGTCGTCGGCGGCCTGGCGATGGCGCTGACGATGGCCGCCGTGACCGGCCACGGCGCCGTCCGGCTGCTGGCCGGCGCCGGCGGGGGGTGACGAGGTGGCCGGTGGTCCGGGGGCGCTCTCGCGGTGCCGGGCGCCACCGGGTAGGGAGAGGGGAGTGATGCCGAGCCGGAACGCCGACGACCACGTGGAGGAGCACGGAGTGGACCAGCAGCAGTGGACAGCGGTCGTGGAGGCGGCGACCCGCGCGCCGTCGATCCACAACACGCAGCCGTGGTCGTTCCGCGCGGACGGCGACCGGCTGGCGGTGCGCACCGACCCGGACCGGGCGCTGCGCGCCCTCGACCCCAGCGGCCGACAGCGGATCGTCAGCTGCGGTGTGGCGGTCGAGTTCGCCGTCGTCGCGCTGGCCGCGGCCGGCCGCGCCGCCGACGCCGAGACGCTGCCCGACCCCGCCGACCCGGACCTGCTGGCCGTCGTCACGGTGACCGGCGAGCGCGAGCCGACGGAGCACGAGCGGGCGCTCGGGAGCGCGATCGCCGCGCGGCACACCGAGCGGGCTCCGTTCCTGCCCCGGGCGGTGCCCGCGGAGGTCGTCGACCGGCTGCAGGCGACCGCCGGCGGGTTCCGGGTCTGGTCCAAGGCGATCACCGAGTCGGAGGAGGAGGTGGCCACCGTCTTCCTCATCTCCCGAGCGGAGGAGATCGAGCAGGGCGAGCCGGAGTACCTCGAGGAGCTGCAGCGGTGGATGCGCACCGACCCGGCGGCCGTCGACGGCATCCCGGTCGGCGCGGTCCCAGCGGACGACCCGTCCACGCGGGCGTCGAACTGGCTCATCCGTGACTTCGTCGTCGGGTCGCGGCCGGGCGGCCCGGTGTCCCACGACCGCGACCCCGACGCGCCGCCGCCCGAGGTGGAGCGTCCGACCGTCGTCCTCATGGGCACCGACGGCGACGACCGCGGGGCGTGGCTGACCGCCGGCCGGGCGCTCGGCCGGGTGCTGCTGGAGGCGACCGCGGAGGGGCTGGCCGCCTCGCCGCTCACCCAGGCCCTGGACTGGCCGGCCACGCGGACGCAGCTGCGCTCCCGCCTGTCGCTCACGGGGTACCCGCAGATGCTGCTGCGGCTGGGCTACCCGGGGAGCGACCGGACGCCGTCCACCAACCGCCGCCCGGTCGCCGACGTCCTGACCTTCGGCTGACCGCCCCCCGACAGCACCGCTCCCGTGCCCGTCGCTCAGAAGGGCGGCGGGTCCTCGGCGGGGTCGGCGGATGGCGGTGGTGATCCGGGGTCGTCTGGTGGTGGCTGGCGTGCGGCCGGGGGTGGTCGCACGCCCGGTGGGCGGGTGGTGCGGGTGATGCCCGAGGGTGTGGTGACCGTCAGGCTGCCGTCGGGGCGCAGGTGGAAGCGCCAGCCGCGGGCGAAGGTCTTGAGCCGGTGGTGGGAGCGGCACAGGCAGCACAGGTTGGCGTAGTCGGTGGCCCCGCCGTCGGCGTGCGGGAGGACGTGGTCGGCGTCGGCCCAGCCGACCCGCTGGCCGCAGGTGGGGAACCGGCAGGTGCGGTCGCGGGTGCGCACGAACGCCTGCTGCACCGCCGACGGCGCGTAGCGGTCGACCGGGTCGGGCCGGTCGAGCACCGGGCATCCGCAGTCCGGCTCGTCGGCGCCGTCGGGGTGCCGGTCGCAGCCTGTGCGTGCCAGCCGGCGCAGCCGGTCCAGCGTGCCGGTGGCCCGCAGCGTGCCGTCGGCGTCGGTCAGCGCCACCGTCACCGACCCGCCCTCGGGCGCCCGCACCCCGAGCGCGTCCAGCTCGCGCAGCAGCTCGCGCAGGTGGGCGGCGGTGATGGGCAGCCCGTTGACCTCCCCGGCCTCCTCGCGGTGGCCGGCCAGCGCGGCGAGGCCGGCGATGATGGTCAGCTGCGCGGTCACCGCCGGGCCGGTCTGCCAGGGCCGCTGGATCAGGTCGGCGACCACCGCGCAGCGCAGCTCGCCGATCGGCCGGGGGTCGCCGTCGGCCCTGAGCATCCGGGCGAGTGAGTCGACCAGCGCGTGGCAGGCCGCGGCCACCTCCACCGGCAGGTCCGCGGCCAGCGTGGCCATCCCCTCCAGCGGCGAGGGGTCGACCCGCACGTCGGCGCGCCGCTTCGCCTGCTCCTTCCGCCGGCCGACGGCGTCGGCATCCAGGTCGAGCAGCAGGGCGAGGGCCCGCTGCTTGAGCCGGCCCACCGTCCACTGCCCGGCCGCGGGCAGCAGCGCCGCCTCGATCCGCCGGGCGATCCCCGCCGGGGCGTGCTCCAGCACGTCCACCAGCGCCCGGGCGCGGGCCTCGTCCAACTCACCGGCGGCCAGCGCGGCCCAGGTGGCGGGCAGGCGCTCCCGGTACACCCACGCCCGGTGCGCGAGGTGGTTGGCGGTGCCGCGGCCGCAGTTGAGCACCAGCGCCAGCTCGGCGGTGAAGAACTCCGACACCCCCGGCAGCTCGGTGTCGGGCTTCCACGACCGCGCACCCGGCGTGCCCGGGGGCGGGGTCGTCGTCATCGGGCGAGTCGTCGGCCAGCCCGAGCACCAGCTCCGCCTCATAGGCCGCCGTCCTCGCCTTCAGCGCCGCGACCCGCTGCAGCTCGGCGGCCTTCTGCTCCCGCGACAGCAGCGCCACCGGCAGCCGGCGGAACGGTGCAGGCGTCGCGATCACCGCGGCGAGCAGCGCCTGCTCGACCGGCGACCGGTGCTCCGCGACCTCCACACTCCGAACCTACGGAGCAGGTATGACAGTTCCCGCTGGTCAGAGCCGTGTCATCGCACACGAGTTGCCGATACGGGAGCCGGCGCCGCAGGTCGGGCCGGTGCGTTGGGCCCAGCGGCTCAGGGTCCTTCGGCGGTGACCGACGGGGCCCCGGGCTGCCTAGCGTCGGCCTGCCACCGCACCCCGGTGGTCGCGGGGAACGGCTCCGGGAGGCCTCGCCTCCACGGCGAGGACGAGGAGCGGCACGTGAGGACGAGACTCCGCCGGTTGCCCGGGCTGGTCGCCGCCGTCGCGGCCGCGGTCGCCACGGTCGGGCTGGTCTGGCGCCCCACGGGGCAACCGGTCCCGGTGGTGACCCCGCGGGGGCAGACGGCGGAGCTGGCGGGCAGCGGGCTGTACGCCCACGACACCGTCTTCACCGCAGCCGGCAACACCGCCGTCGACGCCGTCGTCCTGGCCTTCGGTGTGCCCCTGGTGATCACCACGTGGCTGCAGCACCGGAAGCGGTCACCGCGTGGGTCCCTCCTGCTCACCGGCGCGCTCGGGTACCTGCTCTACGTCTACGCGAACTACGCGCTGGGAGTCGCCTACAACCCGCTGTTCCTGGCGTACGTGACGCTGGTGGCGACGGCGCTGGCCGGTCTCGCCTCCGCCGTCGCGACCACCGACCGGGCCGTCCTGCGCCGCCTGGCCGCGGACCCCGGCGTGCCGCACCGCGCCCTGTCGTGGTACCTGCTGACCGCGGCCGCCGTCACCGCCGTCGTGTGGCTGCAGCCCCTGCTGGCCGCGCTGGCGAGCGGCGGCACCCCCGCCCTCCTCGACGTCTACACGACGATGGTGACCTCCGCCCTCGACCTGTCGGTCATCGCGCCGTCCGCGGCGCTGGCCGGCCTGCTGGTCCGCCGCCGCGACCCGCTGGGCTACCTGGTCGCCACCCCGCTCCTGGTCCTGATCGTGCTGCTGCTGCCCACCATCGCCCTGAGCACGGCCCTGCAGGCCGCGGCGGGGATCACCTTCACCGCCGCCGAGGTGGTCGGCCCGATCGCCGGCTTCGGGGTCCTCGGTGCCGTCGGTCTCCGGCTGCTCACCCGGCTGCTGCGTGCCGTGCCGTCCGGTCCCCCCGTCGACACCGAGCAGAGCGAGGTCCCCGGTGCGCCCGTCCACGTCTGACCGGCCGCGCACGCCGTCGCGGCCACCGGGCGCCTTCACCCGCCGGCTGGCCGCCGCCGGCCTGCCGCCCGGGCCGGCGTCGGCGGAGCCGGTGACCGAGGCCGACCTGGCCGGGCTGCCCTCCGCCGCCGTCCGCTACATGCAGGCGATGGGCGTGGTCGGCGAGCCGCGCACCCGCTCGCTGCGCGCCCACTGGAGCGGCCGCTTCCGCCGCCGTGCCGACGGGCCGTGGCTGCCGTGCGACGCGTGGCAGCTCAACACCGCCGAGCCGGTGGCGCGGCTGTACCGGATGCGGCTGCTGGTCGGCCGCGTCCTGCCGATGTGGGGGTGGGACACCTACCGGGACGGCACCGGGCGGATGCTCGGCAAGGCCCTCGGCCTGGTCACCGTGGCCGACGGGTCGGGGCCGGAGTTCGACACCGGCGAGCTGGTGACCTGGCTCGACGACGCGGTGCTCCTGGCACCGGCGATGCTGCTGCACCCCCGCACCCGGTGGGAGGACCTGGGCGAGGACCGCTTCGGGGTGTCGGTGACCGACGCCGGGCGCACCGTCGGCGCGGTGGTCGCCCTCGACGGCGACGGCCGGCCCGCGGACGTGTGGACGGCGGACCGCTGGGCCGACCTGCCCCGCGGGCCGGTGCGCACGCCGTGGAGCACCCCGGTGGACGGGTGGACCGTCGTCGACGGCCGGCTCCGCATGACCCGGGGCTCGGCCGTCTGGCACCTGCCCGAGGGCGACCTCTGCTACGGCGAGATGACTCTGCACGGCCTCGACCTCGACGTCCCGCCGGGGAGGTGAGGGCCGTGCTCCGAGGACTCCTGCTCGCCACCGCCGGGGCCGCCGGCCTGGAACTCCTGCACCGCCACCGGGACTGGGGCGCCACCCGCGCGGAGGCCGGCGCGGTGCTGCCCGGCGACGAGCTCGTCCCCGGGCCGGCCGGCCAGACGACCCTGGCGGTGACCGTGGCCGCGCCCGCCGAGGAGGTGTGGGCGTGGCTGGTGCAGCTGGGCCAGGGCCGCGGCGGCATGTACAGCTACGACTGGCTGGAGAACGCCCTCGGCCTCGACATCCACACCACCGACGAGGTCCGGGAGGAGTGGCAGCACCTCGCCGTCGGCGACCGGGTGGTCGTCGTCCCGGCGGGGTGGGGGCCGCTGCCGGACGGCTACGCCTTCCGCGTCGCGCGGGTGGAGCCACCCCGGGCGCTCGTCCTGCGCCAGGCGCCGCCCGAGCACCCGTGGAACGGCGTGTGGTCCTTCCACGTCCTCCCGGGCGACGCGGGGGGCTGCCGGTTGCTGGCGCGGTCCCGGACGGAGGTCGACCCCAGGCTCGGCGCCCGGGTCGCCGGCCGGGTGCTGGAGCCGGTGACCCTGGTGATGACCCGGCGGATGCTGCACGGCATCCGCGAGCGGGCGGAGCGCCGCGCCGGCCGGACCGCGGCCCTGCCCGCGGGCGGCCCCGCGTGACCCCGCTGCTGCGCCGTCCGGCGAGGCTGGCGGTGGACGTCCCCGCGGCCGTCCGCGCGGGGGAGCCCCTCGCGGTGACCGTCCGCGCCGCCGACGGTCGTCCCGTGCCCGGCGGGACCGTCGAGCTGGTGCGGGACACCGCCCTCACCCGCACCCGGCGTCAACGGGGCGGCGCCGCCACCGCCGTGGCGGAGCGGGCGACCGCCGTCGTCGCCCGTGCCGACCTCGACGCCGCCGGCCGGACCCTGCTGGCCGTCCCGGACGGCGAGGCCACCGTGGCCGCGTACCTCGTACAGCGCGACCACACCGTGCGGGCGCTGGCCCGCACCGCCTCGGGCGACGACGGCGAGGGGTCCGCCGCGGTGCGCGTGACCTCCTGCGGGGCTCCGGACCGCGCCGGCGGGGCGCGACCGGAGGTCACCGGCGCGGACGCCGTCGACCTCGTGTCCACGGAGCTCTCCGGCCACGACCTGCACCCCGGGACCGTGCTGACCGGCACCGTGGTCGCGACCGCCCGGACGACCCTCGCCCTCCGCGGGGTCCGCGTCGAGCTGGTCCTGGCCGAGCGCGTGCCGGCCCGGCCGGGGGAGCAGGTGGAGGAGGACCGCACCGCGACCACCGCCGTCGCCACCGTGCCGGTGGCCGGCGCGGTCAGGGCGCGGCCCGGCGAGCAGCTGCGCTGGGCCTTCCGGGTGCAGGCGCCCGACCCCCTCCCTGCGCCGTCGGCGAGCACCCCGGAGTACACGCTGCAGTGGCTGCTGCGCGCCGTCGCCGACCGGCCGCTGCGGCGCGACCCCTCGGTCACCGTGGAGCTGCGCGGGGCGACCGCCTCCTGATCCCACCCGGACCAGGACGAAGGTCCCCGGCGGCGGGGACGTCGGCCCGCGTCCGGCCGCCCGCGGACGGCGCAGTCTCGGGTCAGCGTCCGGCGGGTGTCCGGGCAGGAGCGGAGGCGCGACGGTGACGACGGAGCAGACGACGGACCACGCGGCGCGGCCCGGACGGGTGGTCGTCGGCGTGGACGGCTCGCCGGGGGCGCGGGTGGCGCTCGCCTGGGCCCTCGCGGTGGCCGCCCGCGACGGCGCGCCGCTGGAGGTGGTCAGCGCCTACCCCGTGGACTTCTACTGGGCGGACCCCTACCTGCTCGACACCGAGCGGCTCGACGCCATCCGGGCGGACACCGAGGACCGCGTGCGCCACCTCCTCGCCGACGTGCGCCAGGACCCGGCCGTGGCGGCCGTCCCCGGCACCGCGGGGGTCCGCGCGGACGTCGTGGTCGCCGGCGGGGCCCCGCTCGACCACCTGGTGGCCCGGGCCGAGGGCGCGGACCTGCTGGTCGTCGGGAGCCGCGGCCGCGGCGGCGTGCGCAGCACCCTGCTCGGCTCGGTCGCCCTGCACTGCGTGGCGCACGCGCCCTGCCCGGTCGTCGTGGTGCACCCCGGCGCCGTCCAGCCGCCGCCGCGCGTGGTGGTCGGGGTCGACGACTCCGCGGTGTCGCGCGTCGCGCTGCGCCGCGCGGCGGAGGAGGCCCGCCGCCTGGGCGCGACGCTCGAGGTCGTCGCCGCCTACCGGCCGGAGGCCTACTGGAGCGACCTCTACGCCGTCACCGCGCCGCCGGCCTCGGAGACCGAGGAGCACGCCCGCGCCCGGGTCGGCGCGATCGTCGCGGAGGTGCTGGGGACGGGGGCGGCGGCCGACGTCACCGTCGTGCAGGGAGCGCCCGGGGAGGCCCTCGTCCAGCGGGCCGACGGCGCCGCGCTGCTCGTGGTCGGCAGCCGCAGCCGCAGCCGGGTCATGGGGATGGCCCTGGGCTCGGTGGCGCTGCACTGCGCGGTGCACGCACCCGGTCCGGTCATGGTCGTGCACCCCGTCGCCGCGGAAGCGGAGACGGCTGAGGCGACTGCCGCCGCGGTGAGGGCTCCCGCCGGCTGAGCGTCTCCGGTCAGGGGCGGCTCCCGCGGACGGGCCCCCGTCGTCCGGTGGCCGCCCCTGACCCGCGGGCGCCGGCCGGACGCGCCGGGATCCCGACGACGAGCGTGAGGGCGGCGCCCAGCGCGGCCCCCAGCGCCGCGCCGCCCACGACGTCGAGAGGGGCGTGCGCGCCCAGGTAGACCCGGGCCGCGCTGTTGAGCACCGCCAGGACCAGCACGACCGCCCGCCAGCGCGGCCGCAGGTAGGGCCACAGCACGACCACGACGCCGAAGGCGATGACCGCGTGGCCGGAGGGGTAGGCGATCCCGGCCGACGGCACGTCGCGCAGCAGCACGTCGGGGATGGTGCTGCCGGGCCGGCTGCGCTGCACGAGCCCCTTCACCACCTCCCCGTGCCCGAGCAGCTTGAGCGGCACCAGGGCGCACAGCGCCACCGCCAGCCGCCACTGCCGCAGCAGGAGGGCCGGGACGGCGACCAGCAGCGGCATCCCGAGGACGCCGACGAGCTGGACCACCCACAGCACCGGCTCCCAGGACGACGGCCACCGGTTGACCCAGCGGAAGACCGCGGCCTCCGTGTCGCCCACGTCGCCCGAGGACACGGCCACCGAGCACAGCACCGTCACCGCCACGGCTCCCACCAGCAGGACCGCGTACGCCCGCGGGCGCTGCACCGGCCCGCTAGCCACCGGCCGGGCCCTCCGGGCGACGCGCCGGCCGGTCGAGCAGCAGGCCGATCAGGCACGGCGCCCACGTGGTGAGCGACCGGGTGACCAGGACGGCGGCGCAGGCGGCCGCCACCGGGACCCCGAGGGCGCCGAGCAGCAGCAGGAGCGACGCCTCGGGGGCGCCGGGCAGGCCGGTGACGGGCAGGGCGATCCACACCAGGCGGAGGGCGGCGTAGCCGCCGGCGGCGGCGAGCACGGGGACCCCGCCGCCGGCCGCCTGCACCGCGGCCGACAGGACGGTCGCCTCGAGCGCCACGGCCAGCGCGATCCAGCCCAGCACCGCCATCCGGTCCCGGGGGGACGGCGGCGGCTGCCGTGACGGTGGGGCGTCGGTGTCGTCGTTGCCACGGCGGGCGGTCAGCTGACCGGCCACGGCGAGCAGCCACGCCGCCGCGCCGGTGGAGGCGGCCGCCAGGACCGCGGTCGGGGTCCGCCACGCCGGGATCGACCCGTCGAGGACGGCGAGGGCGATCAGCAGGACCGCCGCCGCGGCCGCCCCCACCGGACCGGCGCGCCCGATCCGGACCGTCGCCGCGTCCGCGGTCGCCGGCAGCAGCCCGGCCCGCTCGAGCAGTCGCGCGCGGGCGCGGCGCTCCCCGTCCCGCCCGTGCACCAGTCCCACGTTCCGGGCGACCAGCGTGACGACGAGCGCCCGGCCGACCGACACCTGCCGGTCGGCGGCGTACCGGACGGCGGTCGCGCGGGCGAGGGCCGCCGCGGTGGCCAGGAGGCCCGCGCCGCCCACCCAGCGCCACCCCTGCGGTCCGCCGCTGGTGACGGTGGCGGCGATGCCCGCGACGAGCACCGGTCCGGTGAGGGCGAGGGCGCAGCCGAGGGCCACCAGCACCCGGGCCACGGGTCCCGCCGGGGGGAACACCGGGCGGTCCGGATCGGGCAGGTCCAGCCGGGCGCGGACGGCGGCGCGCAGCGCGATGCGGCGGGACGGGTCGTCGCGCAGCCGCTGCCGCGTCTCGGACGAGAGCGCCAGCGGTGTCAGCGAGGGCAGCGCCGCCGCGACGGCCTCCTCGCCGAGGACGTCGACCGCCGCGGCCACCAGCTCGACCGGGTCGGCGGGGGGACCGGGCGCGGCGGCCAGCGAGGCCAGCAGCTCGGCGACGTCGACCGCGGTCTCGTCGTCGGTGGCGCCGGTCCGGGCGTTGCCGAAGTCGACCAGCCACGGCCTGCCCTCCGGGTCGACCAGCACGCTGGAGGCCACCAGGTCGCGGTGCGCCACCCGCGCGGCGTGCATCCGGGCGACCTCGCCCCACACCTCCCGGAGCAGTCCGGGGGTCCGCTCCGCCGGTGCGAGTTCGTCGAGCGGCCGGCCCTCGACGTACTGCTGGACGACCACCGCGTCCCCGTCCCCGCCGCGGGCCAGCATCACCGACGGCACCCGCACCCCGCGGCGCTCGGCCGTCAGGGCGGCGACGGCCTCGTGCTCGGCCTGGTACCCGAGCGGCGCGAGCGCGTCGGCGTCCTTCACGTCACCGGCGACGAACTCGCGCCACATCCGGTGCAGCCGGTCCCGCTCGTGCCGGTCGGGCTCCAGGTACTTCACGTACAGCCGGTGACCCTCGCCGTCGACGGCCTGGAACGGCTGCGAGCTGCGGGCCCGCACCGGGGCGGCGACCACCCCGGTCACCGGCAGTCCGAACCGTCGCAGCAGCGCCTCGACCCGGCCGGGCGGCACCTCCCGCGAGGGCACCCCGAACACCCAGTGCACCAGCGACCCGATCGCCCAGCCCAGGGCCACGCCGCCCACCACGTCGAGGGGCAGGTGGGCGCCCACGTACACGCGGGCGAGCGCGACCGTCCAGGCCAGCGCCCAGGCCACCCGCCGTCCCCGCCGGCTGAGGTACGGAGCCGCCGCGGTGGCCAGGGCCGCGGCCACCGCCGAGTGGCCGGAGACGAAACCCGCCCCGCCGATGGGGGCCTCGTGCAGCACCGCGCCGACCGGCAGGCCGCCCGGCCGCTCCCGGCCGACCAGGGCCTTCACCAGGTCGGCGCACACGTAGGCGAGCAGACCGGACACCAGCAGGTCGCGGGCCGCCCGGAACCGGCGTCGCAGGGCGGCGAGCAGCGCCAGCGCCGGGACGGCGAGGACGTTGCCCAGCTGCATGACCACCCAGACCACCGGCAGCACCACGGCCGGCAGGTCGTTGAACAGCCGGAACAGGTCCCGTTCGAGGGTCGGGAGCCGGCCCCGCTGGGCGATGAGCACGCCGGTGCCCAGGACGACGAGGCCGAGGACCACCCGGACCAGGTCGGTCGGCATCCGCTCCGGGGACCGGCGCCTGGCGGCGGCCGGCGGGCCGGCGGCGTGCGAGGCCTGCTCCTCGGGCGCGGTGCGGCTGGTCACCGGGCCAGTCCAGCGCTCTGCCGGGACGGCGGGCAGGGTCCTCCGACCCTGCGCCCGGTGCCGCCCGGCCCGGGACGCGGACCGGCCGGAGGGCCAGTCTCGGGGGGTGACCCCCGGAGGACCGTCCGCCGTGGACGGGGAGCACCCCGGGACCTCCTCCCCGCCGGTCGCCGTGGTCCGGCCACGCCGCCCGTCCTGGCCCGGGGGGACGAACCGGCGGCGTCCCTCGGGCCGCGACCGCATGCTGCCCCGGCGCGTCCCCACGGCGGTGTGGGCGTGGTCGGCCGTGGTCGCCGCCGCCGTCGTGCTGCTGGTGCTGGCCGACCGCCCCGGGGGCCTGCTCGGCCTCGACGGAGCCGTCACCGGCCGATCCGGACCGCACCCCGCGGCCGTCGACCTCGCGCGGGTCGGGACGGTGCTCGGCTACCGCGCGCTGTGGCTGCCCACGGCCCTGGTGCTCGTGTGGACGGCGCGGTGGCGGCACCTGCTCGTGTACCTGGGCACGGTGTCGGTGATGGCGGCGGTCGCCCAGCTGGCGGCCGGCGGGGGCGTCCTCGTGCGGGCCGTCCGCACCGAGGTCACCGGGACGCCGGCCGCGGTGGAGTTCTCCGCCTGGCCCGACGTCGTCCTCGCCACGGTCGCGGTGACGAGCCTGTACGTGCTCACCCCCTCCGGCCGCGCGCGGCGCTGGGGCTGGGCCGCCGTCGCGGTGCTGCTGACCACCGCCGTCGTGCCCCGCGTCTCCCTCGGTCTCGACAGCCCCTCCGTCGCCGTCGCCGCCGTCCTGCTCGGGGTGGGTACCGCGGCCCTGGCGTGCACGGTGCTCGCGCCCGAGGACGCCTTCCCCGTCACCTGGCGCCGCCGCGTGGCCGCCCACCTCGCCCTCGACGAGGCGCGCACCGCCCGGGTCCGCGCCGCCGTCCTGGGGCAGCTGGGCGTCGACGTCGCCGCGGTCGAGCCCTTCCGGCTCGACGGGTCGGCCGGCTCCACACCGTGCCGGCTGGTCCTCGCCTCCGGTCCGCCCGGCGCCCTGTTCGGCAAGCTCTACTCGACCACCCACCTGCGCTCGGACCGCTGGTACAAGCTGCTGCGCGTGCTCCGGTACGGCCGGCTGGAGGACGAGGCGCCGTTCGCCTCCGTGCGCCGGCTGGCCGAGCACGAGGACTACCTGCTGCGGCTGCTGCGCGACGGCGGGGTCCGGGTACCCGCGCCGATGGGCGTGGTCGAGGTCGTGCCCGGCCGGGAGTACCTGCTGGTGACCGAGCTGGTGCCGCGCACGGTGGAGATCCGGCGCTCGGCGCTGGGCGACGCGGTCCTCGACGACGCGCTGTACCAGGTCCGGCTGCTCTGGTCGGCCGGCGCGGCCCACCGCGACCTCAAGCCCTCCAACGTCCTCGTCCAGGACGAGGAGCGCGTGGTGCTCGTCGACGTCTCGTTCGGCGAGCTCCGGCCCAGCCGCTGGCGCCAGGCCGCGGACCTCGCCGCCGTGCTGCTCAGCTGCGCGCTCGTCGCGGGACCCGAGCGGGTGCTCGAGCGGGCCCGCCGGCAGTTCTCCGACGAGGAGCTGGCCGAGGCGGTGGCCACCGTCTCCTCGCTCACCCTCCCCACCCAGCTGCGCCGGTTGCTGGCCGACGACGGGCGGGACCTGGCCGGCCGTCTCCGGGAGGCGCTGCCACCGCACCCGCGGATCCGGGTCCAGCGGTGGAGCGCCCGGCGCGTGCTGCTGACCGTGGCCACCGGCGGCGGGGCGGTCCTGACCGTCGTGCTGGTCCTGCTCAACCTCCGTGCGGGCGGCCTGCTGTGAGCGCCGACCAGGCCACGGTCACCGCCGTTCCCGGTGCCGCGCAGCGGACGCCGCCGTCCGGCCTGACCGCCGCCCAGGTCGCCGAGCAGGTCGCGGCCGGGCGGGTCAACGCGGTGACGACGCGGACCAGCCGCACCGTCGGGCAGATCGTCCGGGCCAACGTCCTCACCTTCTTCAACGGCCTCCTGGCCGTGCTGTGGGTGACGATGGTGCTCGCCGGCCGGTGGCAGAACGCCCTGTTCGGCGGGGTGGTCGTCGTCAACTCCGTCATCGGCATCGTGCAGGAGCTGCGCGCCAAGCGGACGCTGGACCGCCTGGCCCTCCTCCAGACCCCGCGTGCCCGGCCCGTGCGGGACGGCTCCGAGCGCGAGGTCCCGGTGGCGGAGGTGGTCCTCGACGACCTGCTGGTGCTGCGGGCCGGCGACCAGGTGCCGGTCGACGGCGTCGTGCGCTCCACCCGCGGCCTGGCCGTCGACGAGTCGCTGCTCACCGGTGAGGCCGACGCCGTGGCCAAGGAGCCCGGCGACCCGGTGCTCTCCGGCTCCATCGTGGTGGCCGGCAGCGGGCGGGTGCAGGCCACCGCCGTCGGCGACGACGCCTACGCCGCCCGGCTGGCCGCCCAGGCGCGGGTGTTCACCCGCACCCGCTCCGAGCTGGTCGAGGGGACCACCCGGCTGCTGCGCTGGATCGCCGTCGGGCTGCTCGTGGTCGGCCCCGCGGTGCTGTGGAGCCAGTTCCGGTCCCCGGACAACGAGGGCTGGCGGGACGCGGTCACCGGCACCGTCGGCGCGCTGGTCGGCATGGTCCCCGAGGGTCTGGTCCTGCTGACCACGCTGGCCTTCCTCCTCGGCGCCGCGGGCCTGGCCCGGCGGCGGACCCTCGTGCAGGAGCTGCCCGCCGTCGAGGGGCTGGCCCGCGTCGACGTCGTCTGCCTGGACAAGACCGGCACGCTCACCCACGGCGACGTCCGCTTCGACCGGCTGGAACGGCTGCGGGAGGACCCCGCGGCGGAGGGGGCGCTGGCGCTGCTCGCCGCCGCCGACGCCGGCAACGCCACCGCCCGCGCGCTGGCCGACGCCTTCCCCGACGCCGCGGACCAGGAGGCGGTCGACGCGGTGCCCTTCGACTCGGCCCGCAAGTGGTCGGCCGTGCGGACCGGCGCCGGGGCGACCTGGGTGCTCGGCGCGCCGGAGCTGGTGCTGCCCGCACCGGCCGGGCCGGCCGACGCCGCGGCCCGCGACCGCGCCGACCGGCTGGCCGCGGAGGGCCGCCGCGTGCTGCTGCTGGCCCGCGCGCCCGCGCCGTGGACGGCGCGCTCCGTCCCCCCGCAGCTGCCCGCCGGGCTGGTCCCGGTGGCGCTCGTGCTGCTCGCCGAGCGGATCCGCGACGACGCCGCGGAGGTGCTGCGCTTCTTCGCCGAGCAGGACGTCGCGCTCAAGGTCCTCTCCGGCGACAACCCGCGGACCGTCGGTGCGGTCGCGGCCGCGGTCGGGCTCCCCGGGGTCACGGGGGCGGCGGACGCCGTCGACGCCCGGACGCTGCCCGAGGACCCCGACGCGCTGGCCGACGTCCTGGAGTCCACGGCGGTCCTCGGCCGGGTCACCCCGCACCAGAAGCGGGCGGTGGTGCGGGCGCTGCAGCGCCGCGGGCACGTGGTGGCGATGACCGGCGACGGTGTCAACGACGCCCTCGCCCTCAAGGACGCCGACATCGGGGTGGCGATGGGCAACGGCTCGCCGGCGACCCGGGCGGTCGCCCAGCTCGTCCTCCTCGACGGGCGGTTCGCCGCGCTGCCGCACGCCGTGGCCGAGGGCCGCCGGGTGATCGCGAACATCGAGCGGGCGGCCAACCTGTTCCTGGTCAAGAACGTCTACAGCCTGGTGCTCGCGCTCGTCACCGTCGTCACGCTGGCCGCCTACCCGCTCGAGCCGGTGCAGCTGACCCTGGTGTCGGCGGTGACCATCGGCGTCCCGGGTCTCGTGCTCGCGGTCGCACCCAACCGGCGCCGGTACCAACCGGGCTTCCTGCGCCGGGTGCTGGCCTTCTCCGTGCCCGTCGGCGTGGTCACCGGCGGGGTCTCCTACGGCGCGTACGCGCTGGCCCGGGCGCTCGAGCCCGGCGGCGGGGTGGCCGCGGCCCGCACCGCGGCGCTGCTCGCGGTGCTGACCACCGGGCTGTGGACGGTGCTCGTCCTGGCCCGGCCGCTGACCCCGGGGCGGGTGGCCCTGGTGGTGGCGATGGCCGGGGTGGTCGTGGCCGTCCTCGCCGTGCCGGTGCTGCGGGAGGACGTCCTGCTGCTGGCGATGTCCCCGACGGTGGTGCTGGCCGGGGCGGGGCTGGGCGTCGCCGGCGCGGTGCTGGTGGAGGTCGTCGCCCGGATGCCGGGGGCCCGGGCCGAGCGGGCGTGACCGGTCAGGTCACGGCAGGCCCCGCCGGCCGTCCCCGGCGCGGGGCACCGGGATGCCGGCCGTGCCGCCCCGGGTGGCCGGCCGGGCGGGCGGGACGACGCCGACCTCGCGGCGCGGACCGGGGACCGCCCAGTGCTGGCGGCGGGTGCGCACGACGGCCGTCCAGCACAGCAGGGCCGGCGTGGCGGTGACGGCGGCGACCGCCGTCGTCGTCAGCGCGGTGCCCGCCGTCGCGCCGGCGTCCCCGTACAGCACCGCCGACCAGGTCGTCGCCGCCTCCGCCGCGCCGACCAGCGCCAGGCAGCCGGAGACGGCGAACGCGGCCGGGCCCGCCCACCGCGCCCCGCGCAGCAGGCCCGCTCCGGTCGCCGCCGCGGCGGGCAGCAGCAGGACGAGGTCCGCGAGGGCCACCGCCCACCGGAGCGCGGGCCCGTCGAGGTGGTCCGCGGTCGGGGCGCCCGGGACGGCCGCCGGCCAGGCCGGCAGGTACGGGCCGGCGACGGCCGGGACGACGGCGGCCAGCAGCAGGACGCCGATGAGCCGGCGGCTGCGCCGGTCGAAGGCCGCGGTCGCCGGCGGCACCGCCCACCAGGAGAGGAGGGCCACGGTGGCGCAGAGCGCCAGCACGGCTCCCGACAGCGGCACGGGCGCCGCGTCGTGGCCGGGGGTGCCACCGCCGTCGGGGCCCCGGACGAGCCCGGCGACCAGGTACCCGGCGGTCAGGTACCCGGCCGCGAGCGAGGTGCCGAGGGCCAACAGCGGCCCGGCGGGGGAGCGCCGGCGGACCAGCACCGCGGCCAGCAGGGTCAGCGGCGCGACGGCGACCAGGCAGACCAGCTCGGTGCCACCGGCCGGCAGCGGCCCGAGGACGGCGAGGCCCGCGACCGCGACCGCGAGGACCGCCGTCGCCGGGGCCAGCCGGCGGGCGACGGCGGCGCCGACCAGCCCGGAGGCGGCGGCCGCACTCAGGGGAGCCCGGGTCACCTCGGGTCGCGCCACAGGCCGGCGTCGCCGGTCGCCGGCAGGCCCCCGCCGACGGCGGTGAGCTCGGTGGCCACCTCCCGTGCCCACCGGTCGATCGCCGCCCAGTCGCGGTGGTCGCCGGGGTGCTGCCCGACGGCGCGGTAGAACAGCCGGCCCCAGAGCGGCACGCCCTCGACGTACACGACCCCGGCGAAGAGCCGGTGGGACCGGGCCCGGAGGCCGCGGGGCAGGCCCTGCCCGATGCGGGCGAGCTCCTGCCGGGCGAGCCACCGGGTGACCGCGCCGCGCGGGACGATGCCCGCGACGCTGAAGCACCAGACCGGCGGGGGAGCGCTCGCCGCGACCAGGCGCGCCAGCAGGTCCCGGGCGTCGGGCAGCCACGCCATGTCGTGGACGGCGCTGCCCACCACGACGGCGTCGTACCCGGTGGGGTCGACGTCCGGGCCGGCGGGTCGCAGGTCCACGGTGTGTCCCGCCTCGGTGAGTCGTGCGGCCACCCGCTCGGCCACGCCGCGGGTGGACCCGCCGGCGGTCGCGTAGGCGAGCAGGACCCGGAGGGAGGTGTCGTCCATGGGGAGACCGTGCCGCCGTGCCCGGGGAGCGGGCAGGGCCGGAGGGCCCGTCCGCGGCGGGCCTGAGGGCGCGCGGGTCACTCCGGCCCGGGACCTTCGACCCCGCGCGCCCGGGCCGGGTGGCCACCTAGCCTCTGGGCAGGCCCGCCGGACGGCGGCGGCCGGGTGCCGGGAACGGCGGACGGGGAGGTGGCGGGTGGCCGACGACGGGCAGCAGGCCCCCATCCGGGTGTTCCTGCTCGACGACCACGAGCTGGTGCGCCGCGGGGTGGCCGACGTGCTCGGGAGCGACCCGGGCATCAGCATCGTCGGGGAGGCGAAGAACGCCGCGGAGGCGATGGCCCGGGTGCCGGCGCTCAAGCCCGACGTCGCCGTCCTCGACGTCCGGCTGCCCGACGGCGACGGCGTGGCCGTCTGCCGCGAGCTCCGCAGCCGGATGCCCGACCTGCGCGTGATCATGCTGACCAGCTACAGCGACGACGAGGCGCTGTTCGAGGCGATCATGGCCGGCGCCTCGGGCTACCTGCTCAAGCAGATCCTGGGCGCCGACCTGGTGGGCGCGGTCCGCACCGTGGCCGCGGGTGGCTCGCTGCTCGACCCCGCGGCCACCACCGCGGTGCTCGAGCGGATGCGCCGGGCGGCGGAGCCCGCGGGGCCGCTGGCCAGGCTCAGCGAGCAGGAGCGCACGGTGCTGCAGCTGATCGGCGAGGGGCTGACCAACCGGCAGATCGGTGAGCGCATGTTCCTGGCCGAGAAGACGGTGAAGAACTACGTGTCCCACCTGCTGGCCAAGCTGGGGCTCGAGCGGCGCACCCAGGCCGCGGTGCTGGCCACCGAGCTGCGGTCGGCCGCGCCCCGCCGCGACTGACCGGGCCCGGTCGGCCCGCTCAGGTCAGCGGGGCCCACCACCGCAGCCGGGTACCGCCGTCGGTGAGCGCCTCGACGGCGAGGCCGCCACCCCGGCGGGTGGCCCGCTCCTCCAGGTTGCGCAGCCCGCTGCGGGCGGCGCGGGCGTCGATGCCCCGGCCGTCGTCGACCACCTCGAGCACCACCTCGTCGCCGACGTCGACGGTGACGGTCACGTGCCGGGCGCCGGAGTGGCGGGCGGCGTTGCTCACCGCCTCCCGGGCCACGGCCACGACGTCGGTGGCCAGGTCCCCGGTGACGAGGGAGTCGACCGCGCCCGAGGTGCGGACCGTGGACTCCAGCTCGCCGGCGGTGCCCGCCACCGTGTCCAGGACGCGCCGGCGCAGGCCCGCCTCCTCGGAGGGGTCGGTGGTGTGCAGGTCGAAGATGCTCGTGCGGATGTCGCGGACGGTCTCGTCGAGCTGGGCGACCACCTCGCGGATCCGGCGCTGCGCCTGCGGGTCGCCCACCCGCGGCAGCACCGACTGCAGGCCGAGGCCCGCGGCGAACACCCGCTGGATGACGTGGTCGTGCAGGTCGCGGGCGATGCGGTCGCGGTCCTCGTAGACGTCGAGCTGCCGCGCCAGCCGCTGCTGGGCGGCGAGGTCGAGGGCGATCGCCGTCTGGTCGGCGAACGCCCCGACCAGGGCCGCCACCGACGGGTCGAACGCCGGCGAGCCGGCCCGCCGGGCCGCGATCACCACCGCCGGCTCGGCGTGGGTCGACCGCAGGGGGACGGCGAGGCACGGTCCCCAGTCGACGTGCGCGTTGGGCCCGTCATAGGCCACACCGGCCATGTCGAGCGTCACGATCCCCTCGGACCGGGACACGGCGTCCAGGACGGGACTGGTGGCCGTGTCCAGCCGGCGGCCGGTGAGGTCCTCCAGCCCGTCGCCGACCTGCACGTCCACCTGGTAGCAGGAACCGGCGTCCGGGCCGACCACGATCCACGCGGCCTCGGCGCCGGTCAGGGCGGCCACCCGCTCGGCGATCAGCCGCGGCGCCTGCCCGGCGGCGTCGGGGTCGAGCAGGGCGGCCCGCACGTCGGAGAGGGCCGTGGCCCACCGGCGCCGCTGCTCGGCCTCCTCGTACAGCCGGGCGTTGTCGACGGCGACCCCCGCGGCGCCCGCCAGCGCGGTGAGCACGGCCTCGTCCTCGGCGGTGAACTCCCCGTGCCGCTTCTCGGTCATGTAGAGGTTGCCGAACACCGTCCCCCGGACGAGGACCGGGACGCCCAGGAAGCTGCGCATCTGCGGGTGCCCGGGTGGGAAGCCGACCGACGCCGGGTGCGCGCCCAGGTCGCTGATCCGCAGGGGGTAGGGCTCGGTGATCAGCTGGCCGAGCACGCCCTTGCCCTCGGGCAGCGAGCCCATGGCGGCCGCCTGCTCGGGGTCGATGCCCACGTGGATGAACGCGGCGAGACCGCCGTGCGGGGACAGCACCCCGAGCGCGCCGTAGCGGGCGTCGACCAGGTCGCAGGCGGTCTCGACGATCCGCCGCAGCGTCGTCTCCAGGTCCAGCCCGGTGGACACGGAGAGGAAGGCGTCCAGCAGCTGCTGGACCCGGGCCTGGTTGCGCGCCACGGCGGCCAGCCGGTCCTGCACCTCGCCGATGAGCTCGGTCAGGCGCATGCCCGCGAGGGAGGACTCGGCGGCCGGATCGGAGCCGCGCGCGGTACCGGTGGAGCTCATCGTGGTCCCTGCTGGCCGGCGGTGAGGCGTCCACCCAGCCTGGCACGTCGGCGTCCGCGGGTGTAGGCCCTCCGGTGTGCCGGAACAGGCAGGTCCGGATCGGTCACGCGGGACGGCGCGTGGCGGGCGCGGCGACCGGCAGGGTCCGCCAGCCGCGCACCACCGTCGCCTGCAGCACCACGTAGCCGCGGCCGTCCCCCGGCACCGGGTCGCCGGGCCACCCCACGGCGTCCCACGCGCCGACGGCGGCCGGGTCGGTGACGGTGCGGGCGGGACCGACGACGGAGACCGCCCACCCGTGCTCGCCGTCGAACTGGTCCACGCACAGCACCACCACGCCACCGCGGTGGGGGAGCAGGTGGTCGTCCCCGGGGCGCGCCGGGACGGCGAGCCGGTCCCCGTCGACGACGTACCGGACCGGCACCACGGCCGGGAGGGCGTCCTTCGTGAAGGCCAGGTGCCCGACGCGGGCTCCGGCGACCAGCCGCCGGCACTCGTCGTCGCTCAGGTGCTGCCGGTGGCTGGTCACGCTCGTTCCTCCCCGCGCCGCTCGGCCGGACGCCTGCGCGCTCACGGTCCCAGCGGTGCGCCCGGCGCCGTCAGGGACCTCGGTCCCGGATCGGTGGGCCGGGCGGCCCGTCGCGGCCCTGGTTCTGGGGACCTCGGACCCTGCCCCTGAGACCCGCCCGACGTGGGAGGGTCGGGCGGACGGGATCGGTCGTGAGGAGGGCATGGCGTGGAGACGACGGCGCAGCAGAGCGGCATCGTGGTCGGGGTCGACGGCTCGGCCTGCGCCCGGGAGGCGCTGGCGTGGGCCGGGCGGCTGGCCGCGCGGGCCGGCCTGCCGCTCACGGTGGTGCGGGCGTGGAGCATCCCGACCGCGCCCCGGCCGGCCACCTGGGAGCCCGGCTACGTGCCGCCGATGTCCGACTACGAGAAGGCCGTGGAGCAGGCGCTGGCCCACGACGTCGCCGCGGCCCGCGTGCCCGAGGGCACCACTGTCACCTGCCGCGCGGTGCACGCGGCGCCGGCGGAGGCGGTGGTGGCCGCTTCCCGCGGCGCGGAGATGCTGGTGGTCGGGGTCCGCGGCTGGGGCGGCGCGCTCGGCCGGCTCGGGTCGCTCGCGCAGGCCGTGCTGCGCGAGGCCGCCTGCCCGGTCACCGTGGTGCGGTCGGGCACCACCCCGCGCATGGAGGGCGCCGGACAGCCGCTGGTCTGACCCGCCCTAGGCGAGGTTCAGCTGCCAGGACACCCCGAAGCGGTCGTTCACCCAGCCGAAGCGGCGGCTGAAGCCGTACCCGTCCACCGGCATCAGGACCGTGCCGCCGTCGGAGAGGCCGGCGAACAGCCGGTCGAGCTCGTCGGCCGACGCGACGTCGACGAAGATCGAGAAGGACGGCGTGAAGCCGAAGTCGTGCACCGGGGGGCTGTCGAAGCAGCGGAACACCTGACCGGCGATGGAGAAGGTGGCCTGCTCCACCGTCCCCTCCGCGCCCTGGCCGCCCGGCCCCCACCGCGTGAGGCTCAGGACGCGCGCGTCGTCGAACAGCGACGTGTAGAGCTCGATGGCGCGCTCGGCGTCGCCGGTGAACATCAGGAAGGGCGTGACCTGCTCGGGCATGGCCGGAGGCTAGCCACGACCACCGACCGTCCCGGCCCCGTCAGCTCCGGGGGCCCGCGGGTTCCCGCCGCGGGGGCCGCGGAGCCGGTTCCTCGACAGCCAGGGCGCCGGCGATCTCGCGGGCCCACCCGCGGACGGCCTCCCAGTCCCGGAAGTCGCCGACCGGCGCCCGCATCGCGGTCGCCATCGCCCGCTCGCCGAAGCTCAGTCGGCCCGGGTCCAGCCGGCCCGGGAAGACGCGGCTCCCGCGCAGCGGGAGGAGATCGGTCAGCGTGGCGACGTCGTGGGGCTCGTCCGGCGGGAACGGCGGCGCGCCGATCGGCCCGCTGGAGAACAGCCACACCGGCCGTCGGCGCAGCTCCGCCACGGAGTGGACGGCCAGGTCGTGGGCCGGTCCGAGCCAGCGGCCCGCGTACACGGCGCTGCCCAGCACCACTGCGTCCCAGAGCGCCGGGTCGGGGCGGGACTCGACCGGCACGGCGGCCGCGCTCAGCCCGGCCCCGCGCCCGGCCGGGCAGCCCGCGATCTCCTCGGCGAGCACCCCGGCGATCTCGGCCGTCGAGCCGTGGCGGCTGGCGACGGCCACCAGGACGCGGCGGCCGGTCACCGCCGGCCGCCCGGGGTGTCGGTCGTCGGCACCACCGCGACCGGGCAGGGCGGCCGGTGCACCACCGCGTGGGTGGTCGACCGCAGCCGGGCCGGGAGCCGGTGCGGCCGGGCGCCGACGACGAGCAGTTCCGCCGTCAGCGCCGCCGCGAGCAGGGCGCGGGCCGGGCGGTCGCGGACCACGGCCTCGCGGACGGGGACGTCGGGCTCCTTGTCCCGCCAGCCGGCGAGCGCCTCGGCCAGCACGCGCTGCTCGTCGGCGAGGACGCCGGCCCAGTCGGCGTGCGGGCGGGTCGACAGCAGCGCGGTCTCCAGCGCGACGTCCTGCCAGGCGTGCACGGCGAGCAGGTCCGTCGCCCGCATCGCGGCCTCGGCGAACGCGAAGGCGAGCACGGCGTCGTCGGCGGGCCCGCCGGCCACCGCCGCGACGACCGTGGTCCGCGGCCGGACCGCCACGGCCGTCGGCTCCGGGAGCAGCAGCACCGGGCACGGCGGTGCCGCGAGGACCGCCGCGGCGGTCGACCCGAGCAGCAGGCCCGAGACACCGCCCACCCCCCGGCTGCCCAGGACGAGCAGCTCGGCGCCGCCGGCCGCGCGGGCCAGGACGTCGGCCGCGTCCCCGGGCACCACCGCCCAGCTGACGCGGTCGGCTCCGAGCACCTCCGCGGCGTCCCCGGCCGCCGTGCGCAGCGCCGACTCGGCGGCCGCGCGCAGCAGGCCGCCGGTGTCCGGGAACCCGGGGTCGTCCGTGCCCGGCGACGGGGGCGCGGCCGCCGACCAGAGCAGCGCGTGGACCAGGCGCAGCGCGCAGCCGCGACGGGCGGCCTCCTCGACGGCGACCGCGACCGCCTCCCGCGCGGCGTCGGACCCGTCGATCCCGACGACGACGGCCCGCTCGGCCCGGGGCCGGGTCACGGCCGGCTCCCCGGGGACGTCGCCGCCCTCGTGCGGGCCGGGTCGGTGCCGGTCGGGTCGGCGCCGGCCGGCAGCACGCGGACGGCCACGACGCCGCCGACGGTCCGGGCCAGCTCGGTCAGCGCCCGCTCCTCGGTGCCCTCCGGTCCCTCCGGCTCGCCGCGCAGCCGCTGGACGGTCGCCACCCCGTCGGTGACGGCGACCTGCCAGGCGTCGAGCTCCCCGGTGTAGCCCTCCACCAGCTGCAGCAGCTCGTCCCGGACGTCGTCGTCCGGGCGCACCAGCGTCCGCAGCAGGTCGCGGCGGCTGACGATGCCGGCCAGCCGGCCGCCGTCGGTCACCGGGACGCTGCGCAGCCCCTGGTCGACGAAGAGCCGCGCGACGTCGGCGACGTCGGCGGTGACGTCGACCGACCGCACCCGTCGGGTCATCACGTCCCGCACCAGGCCGGGCGGCGGCTCTCCGCCACCGCCGCCGTCCCGGCGCAGGTGCAGGCGCGGGTCGGCGGGCAGCCGGTCCCGCAGCACGTCGGCCTCCGCGACGACGCCGACGAGCCGGTCGTCGTCCTCGACCACCGGCAGGGCGGCGAAGCCCCGCCCGGCCATCACCTCCGCGGCGTACCGCACCGCGGTGTGCGGGCCCACCGTCACCACGTCGCGGGTCATGACGTCTCGCACCTGCACGGCTCCTCCTCCGGTCGGTGTCCCGGACGCTAGGTCGGCCGGACGGGCCCGCCCAGGGTCGGCCGACGTCGTCGCGGGGGACGGAGGTCCCGGGACGGGAGGCCCCTCGCCTCCGGTCCGCGGGGCGCGGTCCGGCGGACGGTGGGGGGTGCCGCCCGGCACCGGTCCGGGCCCGACGTGAGGACCGCCGATGGACACGGCCCGGCAGCAGCACCGCGGCGACCCTCCGCCCGCGCCGGCCTGAGCCGGACCGTGCGCGCCTGGGTGGTCGGCACGCCGGCGCCGGCCGACGACGGCCCGCTCGACCGGGTCGATCGGGAGCTCCCCGACCCCGGCCCGGGGCAGGTGCGGGTCGCGGTCACCTGCTGCGGGGTGTGCCGCACCGACCTGCACCTGGCCGAGGGCGACCTCCCGCCGCGGCGGCCCGGTGTCGTCCCCGGGCACGAGGTGGTCGGGCGGGTCGACGCGCTCGGTCCCGGGGCGACCCGCTTCGCCGTCGACGACCGGGTCGGCGTCCCGTGGCTGGGCCGCACCGACGGCTCCTGCCGGTTCTGCCGCCGCGGGGACGAGAACCTGTGCACCGACCCCCGGTTCACCGGCTGGGACCTCGACGGCGGCTACGCCGACGCCTGCCTGGTCGACGAGCGCTTCGCCCACCGGCTGCCCGAGGGACTCGACGACGAGCAGGCCGCGCCCCTGCTGTGCGCCGGGATCATCGGCTACCGCGCGCTGCGCTGCGCCGAGGTGCCGCCGGGCGGCCGGCTCGGGATCTACGGCTTCGGCGGCAGCGCGCACCTCACCGCGCAGGTCGCGCTCGCCCAGGGGCTGCGGGTGCACGTGCTCACCCGCGGGGCGGCCAACCGCCGGCTGGCGCGGGAGCTGGGGGTGGACTCGGTCGGCGACGCCATCGACGCCCCGCCCGAGCCCCTCGACGGCGCGGTCCTGTTCGCACCCGCGGGCGAGCTGGTGCCCGGGGCGCTGCGGGCCCTCGACCGGGGCGGGACCCTCGCCGTCGCCGGGATCTGGCTGTCCGACGTGCCGGCCCTGTCCTACGCCGAGGCGCTGTTCCAGGAGCGACGGCTGCGCAGCGTCACCGCGAACACCCGGCGCGACGCCGAGGAGTTCCTCACCCTCGCCGGCCGGCTGGGCGTGCGGGCGACGACCACCGCCTACGACCTCGAGGACGCGCCGCGGGCCCTCGCCGACCTCGCGCACGGCCGCTTCGCCGGCGCCGCCGTCCTGCACGCGTGAGGGCCGTAGGTCCCGGTCCGCGGGACCCTCGCCCCCTGCGGTGGCGGCCCCGGCCGGGAGAGCGTAGGACCGGAACGACCGCA
Organism: Geodermatophilus sp. SYSU D00710; assembly: GCF_054050195.1. NCBI lineage: Bacteria > Bacillati > Actinomycetota > Actinomycetes > Geodermatophilales > Geodermatophilaceae > Geodermatophilus > Geodermatophilus sp. SYSU D00710. The sequence goes on along the minus strand of NZ_JBJGYX010000006.1, from coordinate 8,637 downwards.
CCCCTCCAGGAGGACCCCGACATGACCGCGCCCGACGCCGCCGGCGAGCACCCGCGCCGCGAGATGTCCGAGGACGAGAAGCTGATCGCGCAGTGGGAGGCCCGGCACGACGTCGCCGCCCGCGGTCACCGCCCCGACCCGCAGGCCGTCCAGGACTACCTGAGCCACGCCCGCGCCTCCGAGCGCGGGCGTCCCGCGGGGTCCGGCAAGGGAGCGTCACGGGCGCAGCGGGAGCCGGCCGGACCGGTCCCGCCGACGGGGTCCGCGCCGCCCCGGCGGTCCTGGTGGCGCCGGCTGCTCGGCCGGTCCTGACCGACGGCGGAGGGGCCGGGACGCGGCGCGTCCCGGCCCCTCCGCCGTACCGGCCCGGGGTCGGCGCGGCCGGGGTCAGCGGAGCCGGAACCGGCTCGCCCAGACCGGCTCGACCTCGGTCCACTCGCGCGCCCAGCGGCGCAGCCGGAAGCGGTCGAGGAGGGCGCGGACGGCGACGTGCAGCGTGACGGCGGCCGCGGCGACGAGCACGGCGGTGACGGTGCCGGCCACCGCCGTCGTCACCCGTGCGCCGGCCGGGGACAGCGGCGGGCGGGTGCGGCGCCCGTCGGGCTCGACCCAGATGGACACCGTCTCCCCGGCACGGGTCCCCGCCGGGACGGGCACCTCGCCCTCGCGATCGCTGCCGTCCGGCCCGGTCCAGGCCGCCGGGGCGCCCGCGCCCACGCCGGGCACCGGCTGCGCGTCGGCCAGCAGCACGGCCGGCACGCGGTGGCGCTCCTCCTGCTGCTGCCGGACCTCGGCGGCGACGTCGGTGCCGACCGTGGTGGCCACGGTGAGCCCCACCGGCACGGCGAGCACGGCGAGCAGCGCGCACAGCAGCAGGGAGACCAGTTCGAGCCGGTCGTCCGGGCGGGCGGCGCGTCCCGTGCCACGCCGCAGCCGGGCCACGACCGGACCCGGGGTCGCGCTCACCGGGGCAGGGCGATGCCGGCCGGCCGCCGGGCGGCGCGGTGGCGGTCGGGTGGGGCCGGCGGGACGACCAGCACGGGGCACCGGGCCCGGGTGGTGACGGCCTCGACGAGCGCGGTCCCGGCCGCGGAGCGCGGGCGGCCGACCACCAGCAGCCCCGCATCCAGGCAGCGGTCCACCAGCACCCTGGCCGGGTCTCCGGCCCGGACGTCGACCGACACCGGGATCCCCGGCCACCCGTCGCGGGCGCGGGCCACGTGCGCCTCGACGAGCCGCCGCCCGGCCGCGGTGACGGCCGCGGTGACCGGCGCCCACGGCTCGGCGAGGACACCGTCCACGTCCCGTCGCAGACCGTCCGCGCGACAGGCGTGGACGACGTGCAGCGAGGCGCCGCGCGTGCCCGCCTGGAGGGCCGCCGCGGCGAGCACGGCGGTGGTGCCGGCGGTCCCGTCCACCCCGGCCACCACGACCGGACCTCCGGGGACGCCCGGGGGCACGACCACGGACACCGGGCAGTCCGACGTCGTCACCAGTGCCCGGGTGACCGGACCCAGGCCGTCGGGACCGACCCCCGTGCCGACGACGATCGTGGCCGTGGCCGCGGCCTCGTCCCGCAGCACCCGGGCCGGAGGGCCGTCGCGCACGACCGTCCGCACGGGGAGCGCCGGGACCCGGGTCGCGAGGTCACGGCGGAGCGCGTCGAGGTGGGCGAGCGCCCGGGACCAGGGGCCGTGGTGGGCGCGTCCCGCGTCGGGGGCCTGCTCGACCGCCGTGACGAGGACCAGGGGGCGCAGTTCGCGGTGTGCGTCGTCCGCCGCGGCGAGCGCCACGTGCCGATCGCCGCGGGTGCCGTCGACCCCGGCCACGACCGCCGGCAGGCGGGCGGTCACACCCACGTCGTCCCCCCGCGGCCGTCGGGGACCGGGCGGGTCGGCGGACCGGGCCGGCCGCGGGCCGGGCGCTCGACGGGGGAGGCGCTGTTCGCGACCACCGTGCCGCGGGGACGGCGGGGGGTCGGTGAGGTGGCCGGTGCCCGGCCGATGCGCAGCACCGACTGCGGGTGGGCGTCCCAGGTGAGCGCCGAGCGCAGCTGGGTGCGGGAGACGGGGACCTCGACGGCCTGGGTGAGCGGGCCGGCGACCCAGCCGCGGGCGGTGAGCTCCAGCAGCACCCGCTCGAGGGCCTCTCCGCAGCGCAGCCAGGCCAATGGGTCGTCGCGGTGGGTGGCGAGCACGACCAGTGTCTGCTCGGTGCCGGAGCCGGTGTCCGGCGGGAGCAGGCCGGCGCCGGTGGTGTCGAAGTCGCGGACGGGCAGCTGGTCGTGCTGGCGTCCGTCGACGTGCGGGACGGCGCTGGTGGGCACGCCGTCGCCGGTGCCCGGCTCGCGGTTGGTCCACCGGCGCAGCTCGGCGCGGTAGGCGGGGTCGGCGTTCTGGATGCGGTCGGCCTGCTGGACCAGGCGGGCGAGCAGGTGCACGTGGTCCTCGTGGCTGACCGGGACCAGGACGGTCTCCTCGGCGGCGGCCGCGGCGACCAGCACCCGGAGCAGGTCCTCGGGGAGCCGCTCGGGGGCGTAGCGGCGGCGGTTGGTGCGGCGCCGGCGCACGGCCGGGGCGAGCGCGGCGAGGGCGGCGTCGGGCGGGCCGGCGACCGGGCGCAGCACCGCCATCAACTCGGGATCGGCGGGGTCGGGCAGCCGGTCGACCCGGACGGCGGTGCCGGCGGCGGCCAGCGCCACCCGGGCGTTGAGCAGCGCGGCGCCGACGCTCTGGGCCAGGGCGCGGCCGGCGGGGTCGAGGGTCGTCAGCTGCCGGGAGCGGTCGGCGAAGAGCTCGAGCCGGTCGGGGTGCAGCCGGATCCGCCAGGGCTGGGTGTTGTGCACCGAGGGCGCCAGGACGGCGGCGTCGGCGGCCGCCTCGAGCAGCGGCAGCGACCTGGGGGCGGCGGTGCGGCGGGTCATGGTGCGACTCCTCCGGGCGGTGGTGCCCCGAGCGTCGTCCGTCCGAGGAACCGCGTCCCGGGGCCTGCGGTCACCCGTGGCAGCGACCAACGTCCCCGGTGTCCGCCGCTTTCGGCCGTGTCCGGAGGCGGCCCGGGAGGCGACGCTCGGGTCGGCCGCTCGCGCCGGGAAGACGCCCCGGGACGCCGCGGCGGCAGGAGGAGGTGTGCCGTGAGCGAGCACGTGTCGCCGACGGCCCCGGCGGGGAGCCGGCCGCCCTACCCGGTGCGCGTCGACGGGCTGCTGGACGCGCGGCTGTCGCGCTGGCTGTGGCTGGTCAAGTGGCTGCTGCTGGTGCCGCACTACGTGGTGCTGGCGTTCCTGTGGGTGGCGGTCGTCGTCGTCACCGTCGTGGCGTTCTTCGCCGTCCTGGTCACCGGGCGGTATCCGCGGCCGCTGTTCGACTTCACCGTCGGCGTGCTGCGCTGGACCTGGCGGGTGCAGCACTACGGCTACATGGCGCTGGGCACCGACCGCTACCCGCCGTTCACCCTCGCCGACGTCCCCGGCCACCCGGCGCGTCTCGACGTGCCCTACCCCGAGCGGCTCTCCCGTGGGCTGGTGCTGGTGAAGTGGTGGCTGCTGGCGCTGCCGCACTACGTCGTGCTGGCGGTGTTCGTCGGTGGCGGCGTCTGGCTGGGCACGGGGTCCTGGGACGGGGACCGCGTCGGGGACGACGGCTGGGCCTTCGGTGGCCTGGTCGCCCTGCTGGTCTTCGTCGCCGGGGTGGTCCTGCTGTTCCGCGGGCGCTACCCCGTCCCGATCTACGACTTCGTGCTCGGCATGGACCGCTGGGCCTGGCGCGTGACCGCCTACGCGCTGCTGCTGACCGACGCCTACCCGCCGTTCCGGCTGGACCTGGGCGGCACGGACCCCGGGTCGGTGCCCGCCGCGCCGCTGCCCGCCGGTCCGCCTCCGGCCGGCACCCCGCCGACGCCGGTGCCCGCCGCGCCGTCCGCAGAGGGCCGGTGGACCGCGGGGAGGGTCACGGCGGTCGTCCTCGGGTCGGCGCTGGTGCTCACCGCGACCGGTCCGCTGGTCGCCGGCAGCACACTGCTGTGGGCCGACCGGGCCGAGCGCGACGCCGACGGCGTGCTGCTCATGCCCGCCGCGTCGGTGGACACCGGCCGCTACGCGGTGACGACCGAGGGGATGGTGTTCGAGGGCGACGGCCTCGACTGGGTGGTCGACGAGCTGCTCGGGACGGCGCGCCTGACGGTGACCCCCGACGACCCGGACGTCGAGCTGTTCCTCGGCGTGGCCCCGACCGCCGACGTCGACCGGTACCTGCGCGACGTGGGGCACGCGACGGCGGAGGAGCTGGACCCGGGCTGGGGGATCTGGGACGACCGGACGTGGGTGATCGACGACGTGCCGGGCGGGGCGCCCGCCGTCCCGCCGGGTGAGGCCGGCATCTGGACCGCCGAGGCCAGCGGCAGCGGCACCCAGGTGCTCGACTGGCGTCCCGACGAGGGGAACTGGACGGTCGTGCTCATGCGGGCCGACGGCGACGCCGGGGTGGCGGCCGTCGCCCGGGCCGGTGCCACGCTGCCCGGGCTCACCTGGTTCTCCGTCGGGCTGCTCGGGATCGGCGTGGTGCTGCTGGTGGTCGGCGGGCTGCTGATCGGTCTGGCCGTGCACGCGGCGCGGCCGCTGCCGCCGTCCGGGCCGGTCCCGGTGACCGGCCGGCCGCCGGTGCCCAGCCCGCGCGGCACCGAGCCCGACCTGCCGGTGACCGGGCGGTCGGGGACCTGACCGCACGCCACGACGCCCCCGCCGCGACCTCGCAGCGGGGGCGTCGTCGTGAGCGGCTACCGGCCGCGGGTCCCGGCGGCCAGGAGCGCGGCCAGGCTGCGGCCCCACCCGCGGGCGCGCTCCTCCTCGCCCTCGACCAGGGGCCCGGTGGTGCCGGCGACCGAGAAGTGCTCGGCGGGGGCGACCACCTCGGCGCCCAGCCGGCCGAGCAGCTTCTCCTCGGTGCGCGACGCGTGGTCCATGCGCGTGATCACCTTGTGGCCGTCGAGACGGGTGTCGAACGCCGCGGCGCGCACCCCGCCGGCCGGCGCCCGCACCGCCTCGAGCCACTCGCGCAGGCCGGTCGCGGTGTCGGGGACGACGGCACCGTGGTCGGACACCGCGCTGCCGCGGGTCGACGGGCGGGGCATGCCGAAGGCGTGGTTGGGACCGCCGACGACGAGCAGGGCCACGTCGGGCCCGATCTCGGCCGGCGCCTCCGCCGCGGCCACGGCGTCGGCGGGCACCGACTCCGACAGCCCGGCGGCGATCGCCTGCGCGATCGTGCGGGCGTCCCCGAACAGGGACTCGTAGACCACCAGGGCACGGGTCACGTGCGCTTCCTCCCTCTGAGTCGGGTGCTCGACGGCGCCGACGCTAGGGACGGCCGTGGTCCTGCCGGCACGGGCGGAGGGCCCGGGCGGACCGGGACGGAGGTCGCTGTCGGGCGCCGGGGGCGTGGCAGGGTGCCGGTGTGCTGCCGGCGACGATCGCGACCACGGACTACCACACGGGCGGCGAGCCGTTCCGGATCGTGGCCGACCCACCGGTGCCCATCCCGGGGACGGCGGTCGCCGAGCGGCGGGCGCGGGCGATCACCGACCCCGAGGTGCAGCTGCTGCGGGCGGTGCTCTGCTCGGAGCCGCGCGGGCACGCCGACGTGTACGGCGGCTTCCTCGTGCCCCCGGACGACGACGGCGCCCACCTCGGCGTCCCGTTCTGGCACGAGGACAACTTCTCGACCGCCTGCGGCCACGGCACCATCGCGCTCGGCGTGTGGGCCGTCGACACCGGACGGGTCGCCGCCCCGGACACCGGCAGCACCGACGTCGTCGTCGCCGTGCCCTCGGGCCGGGTGACCGCCCGGGTGCACCGGCGGGACGGCCGGGTGACCGCGGTCGACGTCGTCGACGTGCCCAGCTGGGTGGTCGCCACCGACGTGCCGGTGACCACCTCCCGCGGCGAGGTGGCCGTGACCGTCGCCTACGGCGGGGCGATCTCCGCGACGCTGCCGGCCGCCGCGCTGGGCCTGTCGGTCACCGCGGAGCACCTCGGTGCGCTCATCGCCCTGGGACGCGAGGTGGAGCGGGCTCTCAGCGACAGCGAGCACGCCCTGCACCCGGACGACCCCCGGCAGGACGGGGTCTACGGGACCATCTGGTCCGACGAGCTGGGGGACGCCGAGGGGGAGGTCCGCCAGCGCGACGTCACCGTCTTCGCCGACGGCGAGGTCGACCGCTCCCCGTGCGGCTCGGGCACGTGCGCCCGGCTGGCGGTGCTCGACCGGGTCGACGCCGGCGGGCGCCCGCCGTCGCCCCGCGGTCACCGGCACGGCCCACCGGACCGGGGAGCACGTGTTCTGCGTCGACCCGCACGACCCGCTGGTCCCCGGGTTCGTGCCGCGGTGAGGCTCCTCGACGCGGCTGCCCCGTGGGCGCCCGGTTCCGGCGACGCCGGTCACACCAGGAGCACCAGCAGCACCGCGTTGAGGGTGATGACGACCGCGGCGACCAGCGCGGCCCACACCGTGGTCGACGGACGGTTCGCCAGCTCGCCCATCACGTCCCGGCGCCGGGTGAGCAGCACCAGCGGCACCAGGGCGAAGGGGATCCCGAACGACAGGACCACCTGGGAGACCACCAGCGCACTGGTCGGCTCGACGCCCAGGGCCAGGACGGCGAGGGCCGGGGCCATCGTGAGCGCACGCCGGGCGAACAGCGGGATCCGCCGCTGCAGGAACCCCTCCATGATCACCTGCCCGGCGTAGGTACCCACGCTGGCCGACGCGAAGCCGGAGGCGAGCAGCGCCAGGGCGAACAACAGCGCCGCCGACCCGTCGAGCGCCGTCGCGAACCCCGCGTGCGCGCCCTCGAGGGTGTCGGTGCCGGCCAGCGAGGAGCCGGCGAACAGGGCGGCGGCCACGACCAGCATGGCGGCGTTGACCAGGCCGGCGAGGCTCATCGCCGACATGACGTCGATCCGCTGGGCGCGCAGCGCTCGCCGCTTCTGCCGCGCGGTGACCGCCTGCGTCGTCCCGGGGACCAGGGCCGAGTGCAGGTAGATCGCGTGCGGCATGACCGTCGCGCCGAGGATGCCGGTGGCCAGGACGAGGCTGCCGACGCCGTCGAAGCCCGGTACGAGCCCGCCGGCCGCGGCGGCCGGCTCGACGTCCACCTGCAGGAGCAGCAGCAGGAAGGCCACCAGGATCACGCCGAAGAAGGCGGTGATCGCCCCGATGAACCGCCGGTCGCCACGGGTCTGCAGCGCCAGCAGGAGGAAGGCCACCGCGCTGGTGATCACGCCGCCGGTGAACAGGTCCACCCCGAACAGCAGGTGCAGCGCGATCGCCCCGCCGACCACCTCGGCGAGGTCGGTGGCCATGGCCACCAGCTCCGCCTGCACCCACAGCCCGAGCACGACCGGACGGCGGTACTGCCGGCGGCAGTTCTGCGGCAGGCTCGCCCCGGTCGCCAGCCCCAGCTTCGCCGACAGGCTCTGCACGAACATCGCCATGAGGTTGGCCGAGACGATCACCCACAGCAGCAGGTAGCCGTACTGCGCCCCGGCGGAGACGTTGGTGGCGAAGTTGCCGGGGTCGACGTAGGCGATGGCGGCGACGAACGCCGGGCCGAACAGCGCGAGCCGGCGTCGGCGCGTGGCCCGGACCGCGGCCTCCTTCTCCAGCACCGTCGTCTCACCCCGTCCCCGGGACCGGCGTGGCTAGGGTCGGCGGGGTGAGCGGCGCGGGCCCGCGCGGGTGGGGGGCACCCCTGTACACCGCCGTGCTCGACGCGACCGGGGTCGGGCCCGGTACCCGCCTGCTCGACCTCGGGTGCGGCGCGGGACTCTTCGCCCGCGCCGCCGCCGGACGCGGCGCGCGCGTGACCGGGATCGACACCGACCCGGCGGCGGTCGCGCGGGCGGCGGCGGAGGTGCCGGGCGCGGCCTTCGCCGTGGGGGACGCCGAGCAGCCGCCGGCCGGGCCGTTCGACGTGGTGACCGCGGTGCAGGTGCTCGGCCACGTCGCCGACCCGGTCGCGGTGCTCAGCGGGGCGCGGCGGGTGGGCGACGTGGTGGCCGCGACCGTCTGGGGCCGCGAGCACGAGTGCGACGTCCGGGTCCTCGGCGAGGCGCTCCACCCGTGGCTGGGCCCCCACCGGCTCGCTCCCGGTGGCACGCCGGTCACCGACCCTGCCCGGTTGCGGGCGGTGGCGGTGGAGGCGGGCCTGACGGTCGAGCGGGTGCTCGAGGTGGTGTGCCCGTTCGACTACCGGGACGACGGCGAGCTGCTGGGGCCGCTGCTGCACTCGTCCCTGGGGCGTGCGGCGGCACGCCGGGCGGGGCCGGCCGCCGTGCGCGCGGCCGTGCTGCGACGGCTGGAGCCGTACCGGACCCCCGACGGCGGCTACCGGCTGTGCAACCTGTTCCGGGTGCTCGTCGCCCGCACCACCGGGGAACTGCCGGGTGCACCGACTCAGCCCGTGCCGGCGCCCGCGTAGCGGGTCCTGAGGAAGCTCCGGCAGAACTCCCCGTTGGACTCGATGCCCAGCCGGGTCAGCCGGGCCCGGGGGGGGGGGGGGGGGGGGGGGGGGGGGGGGGGGGGGGGGGGGGGGGGGGGGGGGGGGGGGGGGGGGGGGGGGGGGGGGGGGGGGGGGGGGGGG
>NZ_JBJGYX010000005.1:0-139056 GCF_054050195.1 Geodermatophilus sp. SYSU D00710 | reverse complement strand
CCCCCCCCCCCCCCCCCCCCCCCCCCCCCCCCCCCCCCCCCCCCCCCCCCCCCCCCCCCCCCCCCCCCCCCCCCCCCCCCCCCCCCCCCCCCCCCCCCCCCCGGCACCGGAGGTGCCCGGGGACGTCAACCCATCCGGAGATCCTGATGTCCAACGAACAACCCGAGGGCGTGGCCGCGCCCGAACCGCTGCGCGATTACCAGCTGCGCAAGCTGCTGACCCGCCGGCAGAAGCTGGCCGACGCCGGCGTCGAACTGCTCTGCCACGACCTACCGGGCGCGGACCTGCTCTGGCAGGCGGTCCACCAAGTCGAGGAGTGCCTCCGCGCGGAGTTCCCCGACGTGTGGGCGCAGTCCTACGCCGGCTGGATCGCCGATGACTCCGCCCGCCTGCACTCCCCCGACCAGCCGGCGCCCTACGCCTGCTGGATCTGCCGACAACGGCAGCCACCCCGCGCCGGGATCCGCCCGGCCTCCTGAGCACCAACAACACGTGGCCCCCCGCCTGCGAAGGCGGGGGGCCACGACCACGTGTCCCGACGGCGCACGGCACGCGGTCCCGCGGGCGTGCGCGTCTGCCGGCTGCTCACAGTCGCAGCAGGCCGGCGTTGCTCATCCTGACCATGATCATCACCGCGTCGGCCAGCGCCGGCCACGCGGTGCGGACCTCCGCCTCGGCCAGCGCGTAGGCGTCTGCCGGGCGCAGCCGCTGGTAGCGCGTACGGGCCTCGACGTCGTCGACGATGCGGAGCGCCGCCTCGGTCAGCATCGGGCGCTCGTGCAGCAGGAGGTCGACGACCTCCTCGGTGTAGCGGAAGGTGCCGGGCACGGTGTCCTGCTGCTTGGCGGGCGGGGACATGGTCATGGGGAGCTCCTTCGGGTCGGGCGGCGCGGGACACCGACTGGGGTCCACTGGCGCCTGGTTGGTGAGACCAGCCTCGCGAACAGCGAGGTGGGTCCGCGTCGCCCCATGACCCGATTTTTGGCCTCCCCCAATCGCCCTACACGGCTCCCGCCAACGGGCGCTCGCCCTCCCAGGCGCCCCACCGCGTCGGTGGCCCGACGGCACCCGACCGACCGCGCACCGACAGGCCGAGACCGTCGGTGCGCGGCCGAGGTGGACGGGTCGCGCGGTCGTCCGGCATGCCCGTGCGCGACCGCCGGAGTGGCTCCGTTGGCCGGACGCCCCGAGGTCGGCGCCGACGTCGCGGCCGCCAGCGACCGTCAGGGGCTGCCGCCGGCCTCCGAGGCCCGGCTCAGCCACCGTGCCCGAACCGTGGCGAGCGGCATCCGCCCGGTGGGTCGCTCGACGGCCCAGAAGTCCCAGCCGTTAGCCGCCAGGCCGCCCTTGACCGCGCCGGCAGCGTTGCTCGGGCTGGGGTAGCGGGTGCCGTTCCACTCGATGGTGCCGTCGGTATGCAGCGCCGCCGTGGCCGGGTAGACGCCGTTGGTGGAGGTGAGGGTCTCCCCCGCTGTGAGCTCCCCGGCGTCGAGGAGCTGCTTGACGGTGATGCCGAAGAACCGGTTGCTGCGCGCCTTCGCCGCCGGCCGCGCGCCAGTCTGGTCGTCCGGGGGTTCGGTGTCGTAGCCGAGCAGCCGCAGCACGCGTCGGATCGGCGGGACCACGCTCTCCAGGGCGGCCCGCTCGTACGGCGGCAGCGTCTCGTCCCGGGGCCGGACGCCGTTGTGCAGCTCGGTGTCCGCGGCGGCCTCGAGCAGGTCGTGCAGGCGCCCCTCCAGCCAGCCGACGTGGGCGCTGTTGAACCCGAAGGTGGTGTCCCGCCGGACCAGCAGGGCCCGGACCCAGTGGTCCCTGCCTCTGAGGTGCTGGCCGAGCCGCGCCCGGACCCCGGCGGGGGCCTTGCCGACGTAGCAGCCCCAGCTGCCTTCGGGGTCGTGCCGGTCCAGCAACACGTACACCCCCGGGGCATCCCAGCCGCTGGCCAGCTCGCCCACCGCCGCCCGGTCGACGACCGCCATCGCAAGGGCGGCGGTGGTGTCGTAAAGCAGCGCCGGCGCCGCCGGGCTGTCCGGCAGCAGCACCGACAGCGGCAGCTGGTCCCCTGCGCCGGTGGGCGCCGCGGCGCTCATCGCCGCGCGCCGGGCAGGTGGCACCGCCGGCGGGGTGCCCGGCGGTGGATGAGCCCGTCAGTCCTCATCGCCGGCCGGGTGCAGCGCGTCGAGAATCGGGGCCACGGTCGACCACAGTTCCCGGAAGCTGGTGACGGCCGTGCGGGCGAGGACCTCCGGGTCCAGGGCCGTGGCCTCCGCCGGGGTGGTCTCGTACCGCCAGTACGGCCACCGGTAGGCCTTCTCCCCCTGGAGCTTGTTGCGCACCGGTGCCAGCGCATCCGCGATCTGCCTGCGCCGCTCGGTGTCCTCCTGCTCGCCGGACATCAGGACGGCGGTGAAGGGCCACTCATTCGGGCCGGGCTTGAGCAGCCGGGCACGATCCCACTGGATCACGATGCTGACGTCGGCCACGCCCTCGTGCGTCCATGATGGCCGCCAGAGGCCGACTCGTGGCCAGGGCCCGGCCTCGAGGTCGTCGATGTCTAGCTCGACGTCCAGCTCCTCGGCGAGTTCCTCGAACGTGGGGGCCAGCGCCATCAGGTAGCGGTCCAGCAGCGGAGTGGCGTCGGCGCGCAGCGCCGCCCAGGCCTCGATGTCGGTCCGGTTGTCGAGGTAGAACCAGGCCTTCGCGTCGGCGTCGGCGCGGTCGGGGAAGTCGGGGTCAGACACGGTGGTAGGCCTCCAGGGTGCCCAGGTAGTCGTGGACGCCGGGTGCCACCCCGGTGGTTGTGTCGGCGGCGGTGCGGATTCTGTTGGCGACCTGCTGCCAGGTCAGGCCGTGCCAGTGGCCCCGGCTGTGCCGGGCGGTGATCTGCGCCCGCTGTCCCCGGGTGAGGAAGACGAAGCGCGGGTCGGGCTCGTCCTGCCAGTGCTGGTAGAGCCGGTCAAGCTGCCGGGGCTGCTCGACGGCGAACGTCTTCGCCTCGACCACGACCGTCCATCCGGCGCCGTAGAGGACGAGGTCCGCGATGGTGTCTTCTCGGGGATCCTCCACCTCGATGCGCAGCCCGACGCCCGGCTCCTGCGCCTCGATGCCGACGTAGTCGAGCAGCCCGCGCACCACGGTGTCACCGAGGCCGTGGTGGCCGTCGGGACGCAGCAGCCACGCCAGCCCGGCGGTCATCGGCAGCTCCCGGTAGTGCACGTTGAGCGCGGCCAGCAGCGTGCGAGGGCCGCCCCGCCAACGGCCGGTGGACAGCAGCGTCCGGTGAGTCGCTCGGAGGTCCGCCAGCCGGGCCTGCCACCGGGTGACCTCGGCGAGGTCGCGGCGGCGGTCCGCGGCCGCGAGGTCCTGCCAGCTCGCGGCCAGCTGGGCGTGACGCTGCCGCCAGGCGCCGATGAGGTCACGCGGCTCCTGCGGTTCCACGCCGCCGCTCATGCCGCGACCTCGGTGGCGAGCAGCTCGGCCTGCTGCATGACGAGGGCGATTCCGGTCTCCTGCTTGTCGAGGGGGTAGCGGTAGCGGGTGAGCAGGCGGCGCACCCGGCTGCGCAGCAGGGCCCACACCTGTTCACGCCGATCCCAGTCGACGGTGGTGTTGACCCGCACCACCGACACCAGCTCGGCCGCGATCCTCGTCAGGGTGTCGTCGCCGAGCTCGAGTACGGCGGAGCCGCTTCGGCAGACGGCGTCGGAGAAGGCCGGCTCGTCCTCGCGCAGGCTGCGCTGTCGCCGCATCTTTACTTCTTGGCAGGAATGCACTCTCGGGCTACTCACCGACCGCGGTGAACAGATCCTCGTCATCCTCGGCTACAGCGTCATTGTCCTGGTCAAAACGGTCCAGAGTCTCCTCCGGCTCACCGGCACTGATGTCGCGCTGCACCGTCTTGCCGATGGCCTTCTCCACGAGTTGCACGAGGGCTTCGCGCCGCCGGGTGAAGTACGCGTCGAAGTCGCTGGCCCGCAGAGCTTCCGGATCCACGAGATGGGTGCGGAGCAGGCCGTCGACGCGCTCTGCATCGACGCCGGCCTTCTTCTCGATGAGCTTGAGGTAGATGGCCGGGTCGCTGCCGCCGATGGTGCGGTTGGTCTCCGCCGACAGCGGCGTCTTGTTGACGATGCTCTCTCGGCGCTCGTCGTCGATGTTGTTGTCGACGCACCACTTCTGCGGGAACACGTGGTGGATGTCGACGGCCAGGTTGACGTACTGGACCTTGTCCAGCGCCTGGCCCTTCATCCAGTCATGTGCCCTGTTGCCGAGCAGAAGCGCGTAGATGCCCTTGTAGGCGGCCGCTCCGCGCGTGCGCAGTGAGTGCAGTCGGGACTCGACGAAGTTGGCGTCCTGAACCGTCTTGGGGGTCACGGCTCCGGGTTCCTGCCGGGCCCACGCCGGGACCTGCTCGATGTCGCGGACGAACCGGGTCTCGATCGCGCTGCCGTACAGCTCGCCCACGATGCCGCACCAGTACCACTGCGCCAGTCGGTCGCGCACCCCGATGAGGTCGGCGTCCTTGCCCAGTTCCACCTTGAGCGCCGCCAGCGGCACCAGCTGCTTCGGGTAGGGCAAGAACCGGGTGTCGAAGATGTGCAGATCCGCGAGGAAGGTGGACGCCCAGACGAAGGCTTCCCGGAGCGGGTCGCGCCACGTCAGGTAGTCCGCCAACTCCAGCTTGAGGACGTCTTCGCGTTTCGCCGACACCGCCGGTGGCCTGTCGGTGGTGTCGGCCCGGTGGCGCTGCAGCGTGGTGAGCATGGTGACGGCCTGCAGGAAGTCGGTGTTCTCCACGGCGGAGAGCACCGGGTAGCCGGCGAACTTCAGCTGCGTCTCGCGCCAGTCGTCGTTGAGCCGGAAGTCCTCACGGTGCTCGTCGTAATAGGCCTTGTCCCCGGCGAACGTCGCGGTGAGCAGCTCGAACACGTTCAAGGGCAGGCCGCCGGTGTTGACCTTCTCGAACACGGTGGCCACGGCCGACTTGCTGGTGGCGGTGTCGAGTTCGATGGCGGGGATGTTGTAGGTGCCGGCGGGCTGGACGACCGAGGCGTGGAACCGGCTCGCCAGGTCCTTGTCCCCCATCGCGAACAGCCAGGTCACGGTCTCGGCACCAGCGAAGAGGAGGCGGACGGGGAAGTAGCCCTCTGCCCGCTCCTTGTCCGCGTCGGACAGGTCCAGCTCGATGTCCTTACCGAAGTTGGATCGCACGACGCCGTCTCCCGGCACGGAGACCACGGCCTCGTCCATCCGGTCCTCGCCGAGCAGCGCAGTCTTCATGTCCACGTAGTAGCGACGGGTCAGCTTCTTGCCGCGGCTGTCCTCGGTGGCGACCACCCCGTCACCGGTGAGGGCTTGGGTCAGCGATGTCAGCCGCTGCTGACCGTCAAGGAGTAGAAGGTCGGCCGCGGCGCCGGCCGGCAGCGACACGCCCTCCACGGGGCGCGGCTTGAACCGGATCTGATCGTTGCCGGTGCGCAGCAGCATCACGACGCCCAACGGGTGTCCCCGCAGGATGGTGACCAGCAACTGCCGGATCCGCTCGTCCTCCCACTTGTAGCCGCGCTGGAAGTCCGGCAGCTGGATCTTGCCGCCTGTCGTCCACCTCAAGTACTCGCTCAGCTCGTAGAGCGGCGTCTGAAAACCCATTCTGTCCCCCCGTTTCGGTCGGCGTTGAGATCCTGCTGAACTGTCGAGATGGAAACGGGTCGGGTCAGGTACGTGCCGCGATCAGCGCAGCGGCCTTCGAAGCCGCATCGTCGATCGACAGCTCCAACCACCTGTGGCCTATGAGCAGCCGCGCGGGCTTCGCACGTCCAGGGATGAACAGCAACTGGGTCCAGATGGAGTCGTCATCCGACACCGCCAGCGGCCGGTAGGGATGTACGGCGTCGGGATCCTCGGCACGCACGGACAGGAAGATCGACGGGTAACCCGAGGGACCTCCGAAGACGTCGCAGTAGTCATAGGAGTTGAAGCCGAACCAGAGCAGCCACCCGGGGTGCCCAGTCGAGTCCGTGACCTTGAGGTACCAACTGTTGCCGTCGGCCCGGAGATCTGCGAGATCCAGGAAGGCCTCGTGTGACGGGTAGCCCTGTACGTGCGCGTCCATGCCATCGCGCCGAAGTGCCGTGCGGAAGGCGGTAGTGAAGCGCTCCGCTTGCACCTGCCAAAGGCTCTGTTGCTGAGTCGGTGTGGTGAGCATCCGGTCGCGGATGACGTTCTCGATGTAGTCCGGCTGCCCCATCCGCCGCACTGCACGCCGAAGCAGCCGCGTGAAGAGGTCGAACAGCGGGAGGACATCACCGTCGTCGCTGGCGGCGAGGGCGTCGTAGTACTCACCGCGATCACTGTCGGCCTGGATGATCAGCGGTGGGTAGCCGTGCTGGCTGAGCGCGAGGTTGGCGAGCAGTCGGGCAAGACGGCCGTTGCCGTCCTCGAAGGGGTGCAGGTGCGCCAGCCAGGCGTGGACGACGGCAGCATCGAGTGCCGGCGCGCCGGTGCCGGCCGACCACCAGCTCGCAAGTCCTCGCATGCCCTCGGCCGCTTCAGCCGGTGCGGGCGGGACGTGTGCGGCGCCGCCGATGCGGTTCTCCGCCTGCTTGTAGCGCCCCGCGTAGTGCGCGCCGCCGACGACGAGGCCGTGCAACTGGCGGATTTCGATCTCACGTGGGCGCATGTCGCTGCTGGCCCACTCTTCCGCCAACAGCTGCGCCCGGTAAAGCCCGAGGGCCTCGTAGGTGCGGTCGTCTCCCCTGACGGACTCAACGAAGGTGTGAACAGGCAGGGCCAGCAGATCGCGGTGACGCTGCACGGCTTCCCTGACCTGTGTGGGAGTCCATTCGATGTGCTCCATGCGGTTGCTCTCGGAGACCAACTCGCTGCGGAGCACCAGGCCGAAGGACTCGAAGACGTCCGCGGCCTGCTGCTGGATGTGTGTGCCGACGCGTTCCGCCTTCGTGCGCACTTCGAGTGCCTTCTGCAGGACGCGCTCAAACTTCCGCGCGTTGAAGGATCCGTCGGCGATGAGGTACGGCGTGCCCGCCAGCATCTCCTCCGCGGACACGTCCGGGTCCGCGGGTGGCGGGCTCGACAACGGGCTCACGCGGCGACCTCCGTCGACATGATCCCTGGATGCACGACGCAGACGATGGTGGACTCCCGATTCATGGGGTAGTTGTGGCGGGCCAGCAGGCACCGGACCTGCTGCAGCGTGGTGGGCAACCGACCCTCACGTCGACGGTGGGTTCGTCCGCACCCGCTTACACGAACCCCGTGGCGCTCTCCTTCAGGCTGCCGGGGACGGCTCCTGCGAGGTGAGCTCGTCCGCGCTGATGCTGCGATCCCACAAGCCGACGTCGTCGCCAGGACGGAAACGCCCGGTGTTGAGGTAGTCAAGGCTGGCCTGCTCGAACAAACGGAACTGCCAGATGGCCTCGTTCATGTGGCCCGGGTGGAAGACCCCGACGTCGGAGAGCTTATGGAAGTCGGCAAGGGTCAGCCCCGTGACCCGCTCGAACAGCTGGGTGTCCAGTGAGGTGATCACGTCGACGAGCGCCTCCTCGCGGAAGTCGGTCAGGTACATGAACACCGGCACGGCCTGAACGAACTTCAGCAGCTTGCTGCGCAGCGTCTTGACCTGCTCCCGCCTGGCCTTGCGCGCGGCCTTGACCTCGGGATTCTCCGGGTCGTCGCCGCCGCCACCGCTGACGCGCTTCTTGCCCTCGCGCAACTTCTGCGAGTGGGCGATGATCTTGGTGGCGTCCTGCCGCAGGTTCCGGAAGTCCTCCATCTGCTCGAGCCGGGCCACCAGGTCGCTGTCGCCGAGCAGCTTGGTCAAGACCGCCTCGGACAGGTCGATGAGCCGGGGGCTGCCCCAGCGGCGGGCGAGCATGGCAGCGCCTGCGCCGGCGGTGCCCCAGTCCATGACCGCGTTGACGTCGACCGGGTCCATGCGGCCACCGTCGAACGCGAAGATGGGCAGGAACTCGATGAACTCCTCGATGACCTCGGCGGGCTTGGTCTTGGTTGAGGCCCCGGCCAGCTTGGTGCCGTACTGGTAGATCAGCGAGAGGGCCCGGTTGGGGTCGAAGTCGAACACGAAGCAGGTCTGCTTGTTGATGGTGCGTGTGCCGTCGTCATTGCGCGTCACCCACGGGGACTGCACGCGGAAGGACGCCTGGAAGTACGCCTCCGGGGACTTCAGTGAGCGCAGGATCAGGATGGCGCCCCACTGCGGGACGGTGACACCGGTCATGAGCTTGCCCACCGACAGCGTGATCGTCTGCTTGCCCAGCTTGGCGGCCTTCGCCAACATCTCGTCGACGGGTCCCTTCGCCTCCGCTCCCATACCCGCGCCGCTGCCGGCGGCGACGTGGACGAGGAAGTCGCGGAAGAACGGGTGCGCGTCCAGCGCTGCCTTCATCGCGTGCGCCGACGCGACCGTCGGCATGAACCACACGGTGTGGTCCACCGCGCCGGCGAACCGGGCATCGCTGTAGGGGAACGGCGGGCGGAAGTCGTTGAGCAGCTTCTCCGTGGCGCTCTGCGAGAGCTTGCCCCGCAGCATGTTCAGGAACTCGCCGACGCGGTCCGGGTCCGTGAAGTGGTACTCGGGGCCCACCTTCCTGGCCTCGAAGAAGCCGGACAGGTCGAACATCCCGTCGGCGCCCTGGTCGATGGCGGCTGAGGCCATCTCCGACAGCGCGTAGGTGAACATCTGCATCTGCGGGAGTTCGCGGTAAGGGTTGCGCTCGCGATCTCGCTCCGGGTCCTCGTCCCACTCCCCCTTCGCGCGCTGCTCGTCCGGGTACGTCCAGTTGTAGATGGCGTCCTCGGTGAACTCGCCCTCGGTAAGGGCCCGGAACGGAGTGCCTGAGAGGTAGAGGAAGTTGCGGCCCGACAGCCGCAGATCGTCGGTATCGAGGTCGGAGGCGAGGCCGGCATCGGGGGTAGCCGACAGGAGGCGCGGCGTGCCAGCGGCGGCCATGTCGGCCACCTCGTCTGCATGGTCCGCGGCTTCCTGCGCGGCGGTCTCGGCTGCCTTCGCCGGGTCCTTCAGGGCTGGGACGTCCGAGCACACCTCCTTCGCCGCGCCCTGCCAGGCGCCGAAGTGGTACTCGTCCAGGACGATGCAGTCCCAGTCGATGAGGTGCAGGTCCTCGTTGTGCTCCTTGACCTGCCCGTCCGCGCCGGTGCCGAGCAGGTCCTGGAAGGACGCGAACCACACAAGGGGACTGGGCGTGTCCGGGTCGGCGGGATGGTCGCGATCGGCGAACTGCCAGTCGGCGAAGTCGACATGGTTGGCCAGGTCGTCGCGCCAGGAATTGCGCACGGCCGGCTTGTAGGTCAGCACGAGGACGCGCTTCCAGTCCATGCGGCGGGCGAGCTGGTAGGTGGTGAACGTTTTCCCGAACCGCATCTTCGCGTTCCACAGGAACCGCGGCGGATGAGTGTCGCCGGCGTGGTCGGCGAAGTACTTGGCGGTGTACTCGACCGCGGCGGCCTGCTCGGGGCGCATCCCGAAGTCCTCGATGCGCGTGGGATCGTAGGAATGACGTGAGCGGACAGCGGCGATTGCGGCACGCACCTCGTCGAGGGTGGCCTCGACGACCTCCTGCTTGCGGTGCACCCCAGCCGCGTCGAGAACCTTGTGCACGTCGTGATCCGTGAAGGGGGTCCCGTCCTCCCGCGCGGCGGCCTCGTCGATGTGGATGACGATGCCCTCGCCGCCGGGGTAGACGGTGCCGGTCTGCTCCTTGATGCGAACCCACGGGTCAGGCCGCCCGGTGTAGCCGACCTTGAAGCGACCCTGCCCGGTGATGCTGGTCGCGCCGGTCGTTCGCGTCCACTCGGTGTCGTAGCCGGGCGCCGAATAGACGTAGATTCGCCCGGGCTTGCCCTCGCTCACTCGTCGTCCTCGTCGATGTCAGGCACCTCGGTGGTAACTCGCTCCCTGGGCGAGCGGTACTTCGTTCCGCCTGGGAGGTGCGAGGCTGGGATGGGGCTGTCCAGCGACAGGATGGGCTGGCGCGGATGGATAGTGGCCTCGATGTACGCGGCCTCGTCGTCGGTCAGTTGGAAGTACTCGTAGAGGTCAGCGTCGGTCCAGCGGCGGGTCATGTCCAGCAACGGCACGAAGCGGAACCTGTCGGGCGTGACGTGCTGCGTCACCTTTCGCTGGAGGACAAGAAAGCGGACGAACTTCGTCGTCAGATACCAGGCGTAGTTCTCTGTCTCCTCCCGGGTGTCGAAGAGGCCTGCGACCATGTACGTCAGGGTGCAGATGGACCCCGGCGAGAGAGCGATCGGCTCCCCGAGCACGTAGGACACCTCACGCCCGTGACCGTCTCCAGCCATCGGGAGCAGCACCTTCCAGCGATCTACCCACGCCAGGTTCTTGGGCACGAGATTGCGTTCCATGTACCCGATGAAGCCACCGTGGATGACCGGAACATCGCCAGGCTGCTCCGACGCGCGACTTGGGTAGTTGTCGCGGATACCGAAGGGAAGGGTGGGGCTGCACACGGACTCAACCGTGCTTGCGGTCTTGGTTCGCACCTTCTCGACTATGGAGACGGCGTTGTTGTCCCGGATCAGGACACCATCGCCGTGACGGAGGTCTCGCGTCGTCGTGGACTGGATGACGCCGTCGATTCGAACGGAGAAGGCACAGTCGCCGCCGTAGTCGCGATCCCAGAGGAAGTAGTTCACGCCCCCCTTGATCTCGACGCCGGGGAAGCAGTCGAAGAGCTTGGGGTTGTCGACAATGGCGCGCAGACGACGGTCGGCGATCATCTTGGCTCGGAACTCATCCAGCCCGAGTCCACCCGTGAACCATCTTGAGGGCACGATCATGGCGACGTACTTGGGGTTGAGCGCCACGGCTCGCTCGACGAAGCGGTGGTAGATGGGCTTGGAACGCGTGTTGTCGTCCAGGCCTATCTGGTAGGGCGGGTTACCCACGATGACGTCGAACTGCATGTCCTTCATCTCCTCCGTCGGATACGCGCCGTGGATGAACGCGTAGGCGTAGTTCTCACGGCTCGTTCCGCGCTCGAGTCCGACGGGAGCGCCGCACACCCTGCACTGCCCGACCGCCTTACCGTGCGTGTCGAGCGGGTAGTCGTGGTCGGCCTGGACGAACGGCAGGTTGCCGTCCGGAGTACCAAACGGGACCGCCGCGTGGTCGCTGGTCGCGTCGCGTGAGACGTAGACGGAGCGGCGGGTCATGTCGCCGTGGACCTGCGTGACGCCGCAGCCGAAGAGCATGTTGCGCAGGATGTGCGCGGCGCGCTTGGACGGGTCGGGCTCCCACTCGGCGAGCCCCTCCATGAGCCTGCGTGCCGCCTCCCGCAGGATCGAGCCGGACTTGGTGGCCGGGTCGAGCCAGCGGTAGTGGGGGTTGGTCCACACGTCGGAGGGCAGGAGGTCCAGCAGTGCGCGGGCGAGCACCGGCGGTGTGGGAACGGCGTCGGAGGACAGCGCGGCGATCACGTCGAGGATGTCAGGCAGGCGCCGTGTGTGCGCGAGTCCCGCGTCGGCTGTCGCCTGCTCCACGGCGGTCATCGCGTCACCTGCTGCTTCCTGGTGCTGGACCGCGCCGGCGCTGCCGGCGCGAGCTGGGAGAAGTGCACCGGCTGCTCGTCCTGGACCCGCTCAGTCCAGAACAGCAACCGCTCGTCCGGGGGGACAAGGGAGTAGGACCACACGCGCCGGAACTTGCCGCCGGGATGGGGCTGCCAGTCACACAGCTCGATCTCGTCGGCGGCGTTGAGCGTGTCCCCCCGGACGATGTTGTCGCCGATGATCAGGGCGGCCGCGTTCAGGAACTCGGCGGTAGGGGCGATGGTGTTCGCATCGGACTGGTAGTGCGCGAGCAGCGTGTGCGCCATCCGGGCGCGCGCCTCGGTGACGTTCTCGTTCGAGATGTCGATGCCGTAGACGGACGCGGCGGCGCGCAGCAGCTTGTGCTCGTACTGCTCCTGCGACACGCATCCGGCCTTTGCGACCAGCCGCAGCTTGCGACGCAGGATCTCGACGAGGAAGTTGCCCGAGCCGCACGCCGGCTCGAGGAACTTCACGTCTAGCTCAGCGAAGGCGTCGGCGACCTGGTCCAGGATGGCGTCGACCTCGCGCTGGTGGGTGAACACCTCCGCGAGGTCGCGGACGCGCTCGCGTGAACGGACCTGCCCGAACTGGGCCTCCATCGGGGCGAGGATGGCCTCGTCGTCGAAGTTCTCGGCGCTGCCGTCCTCATGCCAGGACGCCTCGGGTCCGGACCTGCCCCAGCCGGTGTCCGGGTCCTGGTCGGAACCGCGCGCCCACCGAGGCTTCCACCATGCGGGTGCGGCCACCTCGTCCCCTCTCGTCCGTGCGTCCGTGCACCCGGCTGTCCTTGTTGGTGCAAGACTGCTCGGTGACGGTACGCGTGCAGCACAGCACGCTTAGAGCCCGACACGTTGGGTCACTCCCCGGGGCACCGCCGATCAGGCTCTCTGGTCACTCCGGTACCGAAATCCTCGGCCACCTCGTGGGCGGGGTGCGCGCCGGAGCCGACTGACGGCGGCGGGCGGCGTGGTGGGTTCACCTCCTGTCGTGCCGTGGTGCCCGCCAGGCCGTTGGACCCACGGCCGTGCGTCGTGGCGCCAGCCAGCACGGGTGCTAGGCGGGCGCGGCGGTGTGGGTTCACCTCCTGTCGTGCCGGACTGCCCTGCCCGGCCCCGTGCGGGGGGTCGGATGTTCTCTGTGGAGTTATGGGTGCTTGCTTCGAGCGCAAGGTGCGAGCGGTCGAGCAGTTCGCCGGCTCACCGCAGGCCGCACCAGGACCAGTCCGGGAGTTCAGGAGCGGGTCAATCGCCTGCCGTCGATCCCGAACAGCCGAGCCACGGCGAATGCAGCCACTGCCGACACCGGCACCGATGACTGCGCGGATCGTCCGCCGCGGCCCACGGGTCGCCAGTCCCTCGGAGGTGCCGGCCATGTCCGTGCTTCCCGTCCCGTCCGCCGTCCTGGGCCACGAGCCGTGGCACAAGGACCATGTCGCCACGCTCTCGGACCGCGGGGTCCTCGCCCGGGCCGCCAGCCTGCTCGGCCTGACCACCGAGCAGCTGCCCCTCCCCCTGCGCTGGGAGCCCGTGCCGGGGCAGCTGGCCGTCCTGCGCACCACCGCGGAGGTGCTGCTTGCTCGCCTCGAGCAGACCACCGGGGCCTGCCCCGAGTGCGCCGACACCGAGCGGCGGCTGGACTGCGCCAGGGAGCTGGGCACGCTGGAGGCCCGGCTGGCCGCCCTGGCCCATGACGCGAAGCTGGTGCTGGGCTGGCTCGAGGAGTCACCCACGGCGGGGTGAAGCGACGGGTTGCGACCAGCCGGCGCGCCTCAAGGGGTGACGCGGACGGGCTCGGGCCCGTTCGCGTCACCCGGCACCGCCGGTGCCGAGGACGCCGATCGGCACGGAGACGCCGATGTCCAACGAACACCGCACGGGTGCGGTCGCACCCGAACCGCTGCGTGAGTACAAGCTGCGGAAGCTCCTGACGCGTCGTCAGAAGCTCGCGGATGCAGGCATCGAACTGCTCTGCCACGACCTGTCCGGGGCCGACCTCATCTGGCAGGCGGTCCACCAGGTCGAGGAAGTGCTGCGCCAGGACTACCCCGAGGTCTGGGCGAAGTCGAACGCTGGATGGGTGGCCGCCGACGCCGCCCGGCTCCACACCGCGGACAACCCGGCGCCGGAGGCCTGCTGGATCTGCCGGCAGCGGCAGTCACCCGACGCCGGGATCCGCCCAGCGTCCTGACGAGCACCACCACCGTGGCCCCGCCCGCAAGGGTGAGGCCACGGCGCTTCGCTACCCCTCCCGACCAGGCCGCCCGCGGTCGATTGACGGGAGGCGTCGTCTCGGGACCGGTCCCAGGACCCGGCCGCATCGTGCGGCCCTCACGGTCCTGGAGCCGATCATGTTTTGCCTGCCCGAGCACCTCGCCGCGAAGCTGGCCCCGGAGGTCGCCGACTACATCCCCACGTTCGTTCCGCAGCGCCTGCTCACGAAGGCGCAGTGGGCGCGCTGCTGCGAGGCGGTGTGGACCTCGTGCGCGGCCACGCTGCCGCCCTCCCGCGAGGACGCCAAGACGCAGATGAGCGTCACCTGCGCGTTCCTGGCGTTCACCGACAAGGTGGTCGGGTCGGTGGACCTCGCCGCGGTGCTCACCGAGGAGCTCATCGACCGCTTCATGGTCTACACCGAGGGCAAGGTCGACCGCCGGACGCGGCAGAACCGCCGCGGCCACCTGCGTCGCGCGCTCAAGGCGGCGGCCGGCGACGCTCCCCGCATCGCGCACGGGAACGGCCGGACCGGCCCCGCGCCGTACACAGACGCCGAGCTGAACAGGCTGGCCACCGCCGCGGAAAGCAACCCGACGCTGGCCGGCGCGTTGGCCCGAGGCCTCGGCGCCGGGGTCGTGGTGCCCGCCGCCATCGGCACGCAGCCGCCCCCGACGAAGACGCTGCGCGCCGTCACCGGCGCCCTGGCGATGGACGACCGGTGGACCGTCCTGGTGTCCGGGCTGGCGTTCAGCGAGGAGGAGTGGGCGCGAGCACGCGCCACCGCCGAGGCCGCCGGCGTCACGCTTACCGCCACCCGGCTGCGCGCCACCTGGGTGGCCGCACAGCTGTCCGCGCCGCACCCGGTCGCAGGGATCGCCCACATGTGCGGGCTGACCCGCGCCGATCTCGACAACGCCGCCGGGCATCTGCCTCCGGTGGACCCCCGGGAGGCGCGGCGGCTGCTGCGCGGCTGACCTCTTCGCCACGGTGTCAGGGCCGGCCCGAGACCACGTCTCGGGCCGGCCCTGATGCGTCTGTGAGCTCGTATTTCGTCCCTGGTCGCCGGTGATTGCCGCCAGCAGACGTCCCCGCACGGTCCCGAGCCGCCGCCCCCACCGGAGCGGCCGCCGCCCCGCCCCGGAGCGGTCGCCCATCGAGGCATCGGAGACCGTCCATGTCCCCCCGCAAGATCAGCGCCGCCGAGGCCAAGCGGCAGCGCGCGCAGCTCAACGCCGAGCGCGCCGCGCCGCCGACGCCGCTGCCGAACGAGTTCCTCGAGTGGCTGCGGACCGGCTACCGCCCGCAGGACCGCACCCTGCGGACGCTGTGGCCGAACCCGCTGCTGCAGTTCGTCGAGCAGGTCCTGCTGCACTCGAAGATCCGCGGCGAGGAGGCGCTGCGGAAGCACGTCACCCACCTGGCGCTCTACGGCGCCTGGCGCCACCAGCGCGGGCTGTCCCTCGACCCGCGGGCGGCGATGAACCGCGGCGACGTCGACGAGTACGCCCGCACCGGCATGCCCGGCAGCAGCGAGAAGAGCCGCTCGGACCGCCGCTCCCGGCTGCGGGTGATCTGCGACCACCTCAACCCCGAGCAGGCCCCGAGCCAGGGCGTCGTCATCCCCCGCGAGGCGATCAAGCCGCCCTACACGGTCGCCGAGATGCAGGCGCTGGTGCGCGCCATCCAGGTGCAGCCGACCGAGGAGCTGGTCCGGCGGCTGTGCCTGTGCGTCGGGCTCGGCGCCGGCGCCGGGATCGACAGCCCGGACCTGAAGCTGCTCGACACCACCTGCGTCACCGACCACGGCGACGACGGCATCTGCGTGCACGTGCCCGGGACGCACTCCCGCGAGGTGTGGGTGCTGCGCGACTACGAGCACCTGGTCCGCCGCGGCCTGCAGGGCCTGCGCGTCGGGCAGCCGCTGGTCGGCCGGGTGAAGACCCGCCGCAACGTCGCTGGCGCGATCTACGCCGAGGCGACTCTGCTCGGCTCGCTGTCGAAGCCGGAGCAGTCCCGGCTGCGCACCACCTGGCTGGCCGCGCTGATGACCCGGCCGGTGCCGCTGGCGGTCATCCTCACCGCCGCGGGACTCAAGAGCACCCGCACCCTCTTCGACCTGCTCCCCCACCTGGACGTCACCACCGCGGCATCAACCGGTGCGGCCGTGCTGCGCGACGGGGGCACCCGATGAGCAGCACCGACATCGCGGAGACAATCACCGCCATCGAGCACGCGACCTGGATTGTCGACAACGCCTACATCGAGGCGCGCCCGCAGGTCGACGACAACGGCGTCCTCATCCCCGTCCAGGACCCGGCGCTGAAGCGGCTGGCCATCGACGTCATCGAGGAGAAGATCCGCCCGGACAAGCGCGGCAGGAAGCCGGAGGGCCTGACCGTGCGGCTGTTCGTGATCCTGCTCATCGTCGCCGCCCGGCAGGGCCGCATCTTCGTCAGCGACCTGCACAGCCTCGCCGTCGGCGGTCTGCCCGTGGAGACGCAGCGCGACCTCGGCATCCTGTACTGGACCAACAAGAACAGCACCCCGCAGCTGCGCCCGATCAGCGCCAAGCAGCTGTACACGATGGTCGACAACATCCGCGAGCACCTCGACGTCGACCCGGAGTTCGAGCTCACGCCCGAGCAGGAGGCCGAGCGGCTCGCCCTGCTCGACCAAATCAAGGACGCGTTCCTCTACGCCACCCACGTGCTGCCGCTGACCGGCACCTCGGTGGCCATCGACGAGAGCGGCGTCTGGTCGTGGATCAAGGGCGGCCGCAAGCCGGAGAACCTGCCCCTGGTCGACCCCACCGACGAGGACGCCAACCTCGCCGCCGAGAAGCGCGCTGAGCTGGAGAACGCCATCACCCGCACGCTCAAGCGCGACCCCGACGCCGACGAGGACGCCGTCCGCGCCGACGCCATCGACGCCGTCCCCGCCGTCGGCACCGACAAGGCGGCCCTCGACGAGGACGACCCCGACTTCGTCCCCGACACCCCCTCCGCGGCCGGGGACCCCGCCGGCGGCAACGCCACCGAGGAGGACGGCAACAACGGGCAGGACAAGCAGCGGACGCCGAAGAAGCGCGGCAAGCGCTGCTGGTTCGCCGCCTGGGGCGTCAAGACGCACAAGACCGGCAAGCGCACCTCGTTCTACGGGTACTCCCTGCACGCCCTCGTTCGGGTGCCCGCGCTGGCCCGCAAAGGCCGGGCCAGCAAGGCCGAGCGCTACCGCGAGCCCAACCTGATCGAGGAGTTCGCCATCAGCGCGCCGGCCACCGACATCGTCGAGCCCAGCCTGGAGCTGGTGAAGAAGCGCCTGGCCCGCAGCGCCCCCATCGAGGACCTGCTCGGCGACCGGCACTACAGCTACAAGAAGGCCGAGCGCTGGGCCCAACCGCTCTGGCAGCTCCGGGTGCGCCCCGTGCTCGACCTGCGGGAGAACGACCACCGCCCGGTCGACTACGAGGGCGCGGTCATCCTCGCCGGCACGCCGCACTGCCAGCCGCCCCAGTCCCTGTGGCGGCTGCCGCGCCCGGGCAAGGGCGCGCCAAAGGAGGCGTTCGACGCCCACGCCGAGGCCATCGCCGAGCGGCAGCAGTACGCCCTCAAGAGGCACAAGACCGCCTGGTCGGGCAACGGCCGCGACCCCGGCGGCGACGGCACCACCCGCTGGCTGTGCCCCGCCGCGGCCGGCACCGTCGGTTGCCCGCGCATCGAGGGCAGCGTCGAGGTGGCCCGCGCCAACGGGCTGCCGATCATCACCCCGCCGGAGAGCGAGCTGAAGTTCTGCTCCGGCAAGCCGGTGACCATCGAGGCCGGCCCGCACATGAAGTACCAGCAGGAGCAGTACTGGGGCAGCCCCGAGTGGCTGCTGTCCTGGAACCGGCGCACCTACGTCGAGGGCGTCTTCGGCAACATGAAGAACTACGCCACCGGCAACATCCACCGTGGCTACATGCAGTTCACCGGCCGCGCCCTGGTCACCCTCGGGCTCACCGCCGCCGTCGTCGCCTACAACCTGCGCGAGCTAGAGAACTGGCACGCCCGGGCGAGCAAGCACTGCCCGGACAACCCGCTGCTCCGCGTCTACGAGCAGCACCCGCTGCACCGGCCCACGAACTGGGTGCACGGCTTCACCATGTTCACCGCCGAGCAGCGGGCGCAGTGGGAGCGCAAGTGGCTCCGGGAGCTCACGCAGCCCGGTCGGGACGCCGACCTGCCCACCGCGGCGTAGCACCACCACCCGCGATGAGGGGCCCGACCAGCCGGTCGGGCCCCTCATCCCGTCTTCAGGTGTCGAGAGGATGACGCAGGGCCTTCGACGCTGAGGCAGCCGGGCAGCATCCCCGATCAGGTGAAGAACGGGGGCCGGGAGGACACCGGCTGCTCCGTTGTCCACGATGCCTCTGTGCAGGTCCTGCGGGTCTACGGCGCGGCCCTCCTCTTTCCTGGCCTGCTGTTCGGCCTCCTCGGCTGGAACCTCGCCGCCTTCTGGGCGGCGGACGGATCCGAGGGACTGCCGACCCGGTTCGCCGGGGGAGGAATCGCTCTCGTCGTCGGTGCGCTTATCGTGGGCACCCTGAGTCTCATCGGTGAGCGTCGCGCGGGGGCGGGACAGGGATTCGGCCCCCGCCAGTCCTCGACGGTTCCGGTGCGTGGCAGTCCGGACCTGCCGCACCGCGTCAAGGTCGCTCTCCTCGGCCTGCCCGCCGAGATCCGCGAAGCGGACGTGGCCGCCGGGCGGTACGCCGCCGACACCGGCTGGAGCTGGCGCAGTTCCGGCGAGCACGTCACCGTCGAGCTGACCGGAGACCCGGCCGATCCTCGCGCCCGCGTCTCCAGCCGTCCACGAAGCTGGGGCCAGCTACTCGACTACGGCCGGGGACGGCGCAACGTCAACCGGGTGATCGAGGCGCTGCAGGACTGAGCACGCATCGGCTGACGCGGTTATCCGGCAGACGCACGTAGGGCCCGGTCGTCTGACCGGGCCCTACGTGGTGGAACGGGGGTTTACCTGGGGGTCCTCTCCGAGCGCCGGATTCGGGGAAACGAATCCGGCTTTTCGGGGAGAACCCCGGGGTGGAGGTGGCGGGAATCGAACCCGCGTCCTGCGACGCATCACCAGGGCTTCTCCGAGCGCAGTCCGCTCTGTCTCTGCTCGGCCCTCCCGATCGCACGAACACGTCGGGATGACGGGCCCAGTCGCTGTGAGGTGTCCCGTGCACGCCCGCGACCGGCACGCACGGTGAGTCATCTAGCTGATGCCAGACTCCGGGCCGATGACGGAACCCGGGCTGACAGCGTCACACTCGCTGATCAGGCAGCGAGGGCGAACGCGCGCTGACTCTTGTCGGCGCTTGTGTGTTTTCCGACGCGTGGTTAACGAGCTCATCGTCGGCTTCCTCGGCTCGCTTCCCCTGGTCACCCGACCGCAGTCGAGACCATTCACCCCCTGTGCAGTTGTGCACCCATCGTAACCGGGACCGCCACCGGGTTGTTCCCTCGGCGCCACGGCACGTTGATCATCGGGTGGTTGCCGCTCGACACGCCGTGCGACGGCGTGTCGTCGTGCACACACCCGATGATCAACACGGAGCAGGAGCCTCCTAGATCCAGTCGCGGCGCTTGAACACCGCGTACAGGGTCACGCTCACCCCGAGCATCAGCACCAGGGCGAAGGGATAGCCCAGGTGCCACGTCAGCTCGGGGATCTCCTGGAAGTTCATCCCGTACACCGTGCCCACCAGCGTCGGGGCGAACAGGATGGCCGCCCACGCGGAGATCTTCTTGACCTCCTCGCCCTGGGCGATCGAGGCCTCGGTGAGCTCGCGGATCTCGTCGTTCTGCCGCTGCGCCACCAGCGTCGCGTTCACGGTGAGGATGTCCCGCAGCTGCAGCCGGAAGGCCTCGATCCGCTCGTTGACCTGGGTGACGTGGTCGGCGACGTCGCGCAGGTAGCTGCGCAGGTCCTCGTCGACGCCGTACTTGTCGAACCCCGCGGTGATCGCGGCGAGGATCCCGGTCAGCGGCCGGGCGGCCCGCTGGAACTCCAGCACCTCCTGCGAGAGCTCGTAGATGCGCCGCGAGACACCGGGGTCCCCGCGGAAGACCTCGGTCTCGATCTCGTCGATGTCGTTGGCCAGGCCCGCGACCACCGGCGAGTACCCGTCGACGACGGCGTCGAGGATCGCGTACAGCACCGCCTCGCTGCCCTTGGCCAGCAGCGCCGGCTCGCTCTCCAGCCGCCGCCGCACCCGGGCGAGGTCGGGCGACTCCGCGTGCCGCACGGTGATCGCGAACTGCCGCCCGAGGAACAGGTGCAGCTCGCCGAACTCCACCTCCTCGGCCGCGTCGAGGTACCGGGCGGCCTTGAGGACGACGAACAGCGTGTCCCCGTAGCGCTCGAACTTCGGCCGCTGGTGGGCCTGGATGGCGTCCTCGACGGCCAGCTCGGGTAGTCCGTACTGCTCGGCGAGCTCCCCCAGCTCGGCCGGCTCGGGCCGGTAGAGGCCCAGCCACACCATGCGGTCGTCGAAGCCCTCGGTCAGCCAGTCGTGGCTCTCCTCCGCCGACGGCGGCGTGGCGATGCGCCGGCCACCGGCGTACACGGCGTTGTCCACCAGCCGCGACGGGCGCACCGGCTCCACGGGCGCCGGCGGGACGGGCGGGGCGGGACGCAGCACCGGCGGGCGCGGGCGGCGGCCCAGGGTGGACAGGGCGGTGAGGGGCGCGAGGCGGCGGTCGGCCATGGCGGGGCTCCCGGAGGACGCTGGGTGACAGGACTCAGCAGCGGCCCTCCACGCACCGGCACCCCGGCGCGCGCGGCGGCCGGGAGATCAGATGGTGAGGAGGGCCTCGGGACTGGGACTGGGCGGTTCGCTGCGCATGCGCTCGCCCTCCCTCCCGTCGGTGGCCTCCCTGCGTACGGCCGTCGTCCATCGTGACACGACTCCCGACGGGCCCGCCCGCCCGAGGGGATGACTTCCCCCTCCGTTCACCCCCCGGTCAGGCGTCCGGTCACACCTCCAGGACCAGGCCGACCATCAGCGGCAGCAGGAGGACGATCAGCAGCGCGCCCAGGACGTCGAAGGAGATGCCCGAGCGGATCATCTTCGTGATCGGGACGACGCCGGACCCGTAGACGATGGCGTTCTGCGGCGTCGACACCGGCAGCATGAACCCGAACGACGCGGCGAAGGTCGCCGCCAGCGCGGGCACGAACGGGTTGATGCCCGCGGCCACCGCCACCGGGATGATGATCGGCACGACGACCGCCGCGGACGCGGTGTTCGACGTGGTCTCCGAGATGATGATCGCGAGGATCACCGCGAACACCGTGATCGCGAAGGTGCTGGTCAGCCCGAGGGTGTCGGCCGAGGCGTTGCCGATGGTCTCGGCCAGCCCGGTGTCGGCCAGCAGCGAGCCGAAGATGATCCCGGTGCCGAACAGCAGGATCGTGCCCCAGTCGATCTTCGCGGCGTCGGACCAGTTGAGGGTGAACTCCCGCCGCTTCCAGTCGGTGGGCAGCAGGAACAGCAGCGACGCCCCCAGGACGGCGACGATGCCCTCGTCGATCCGGTCGCTGACCGTCGTGTAGACGTCGGAGTCGGTGCCGGCGGTCAGCGCGATGATGCCCGGGGTGATCCACAGCGCCACGGTGATGCCGAAGGCGACCAGCGTGTTCCGCTCCGCGCGCGAGACCGGGCCGAGCTCGGCGCGCTCGGCCTGCACGTACTCGTGCACGCCCTCGATCCGCTTGATCTCCGGCCGGTTGAGCAGCAGCAGGACGGCGGCCAGCGCCACGAACATCAGCGCGCAGATCGGCAGCGCCATGAGCATCCACTGCAGGAACCCGATCCGCTCCCCCGTGGCCTCCTCGATCAGCCCGCGGCCGATCAGGTTCGGCGGGGTGCCGACCGGGGTGATCAGGCCGCCGACGCTCGCGCCGTAGGCCAGCATCAGCATCAGCGCGACGCCCACCCGCAGCCGCAGCGGGTCGAAGTCGGGTGCCACCAGCTCCTTGTCCTGCAGCAGCTTGGCGATCACCGACAGGATGCCGATGGCCGTGGGCAGCAGCATCGCGACGGTGGCGGTGTTCGAGACGAACGCCGACAGCAGCGCGGTGATCAGCCCGAAGGCGATGACCACCCGCGCGGTCGAGCCGCCGACCCACTTCATGGACAGGATGGCCATCGCGAAACGCCGGGCGACGCCGTGCTTGAGCATCGCCGCGGCGAGGATGAAGGCGCCGATGAAGGTGAACACCGTCGTCGACCCGAACGGTGCGACGGCGTCGTCCGCCGGCACCACCCCGAGGACGACGATCGCCCCGACGCCGATGAGGCCACCGACCGGGATCGGCACCGGCTCGGTGATCCACAGGACGATGACGCCGAGCAGGATCGCGGCGAGCAGGTGCTGGTCGCGCGGCAGGTCCAGCGGCAGCAGCGCGAAGACGATCGTCACGACCGGGGCGAGGAAGAGCCCGACCGTGCGCCGCCCCTTCTCGAAGCGCTCCTCGGCCGGGCTGAGCCGCTGCTCGCCCAGGCTGCGGTAGGTGGCCGAGCCGCGGAACGCGGCGTCGACGTCGGTGCGCTGCCCGGGCTGGCCCGGGCGTTCGATCGTGGCCATGACGCCTCCCCCGGATGGTGTGACCCACACCATAGGGAGGACCGGTCAGCCGGGCACCTCGCCGCCGGGCAGCGGCACGTCGAGCGCCACGAGGAAGCGGGCGACCATCCCGTACGCCCCGACCAGCACGGCGAGCTCCACCACCTGCCGGTCGTCGAGGTGCGCGCGGACCGCGTCGAACACCGCGCCGGGGACGGTGACGGTGCGGGCCGAGGCGTCGGTGAAGGCCAGGACGGCGGCCTGCACGGGTGTCCACCCCGGCCCGCCGGCGGCGTCCTCGGCCCGCAGTGCCTCGAGCTGCCCGTCGGTGAGCCCCGCGCGACGGGCGATGGGCTCGTGCGCGGCCCACGGGAACCCCGCTCCGGCGAGGACGGCGACCCGCAGCACCACCAGCTCGCGCAGGTCGGCGGCCAGCGTGGTGCCGCCGCGCAGCGCGCCGACCAGCGCGTTCCACCCCTCGGCCACCGGCGGGCTGTGCAGCAGCAGCCGGTCGAGGTCGGTCAGCACGCCGCCGCGGCGGGCGCGCAGCAGGTCGGCGGCCGGGTCGTCGTCGGGGGCGGAGGGCAGCCGCGCGCTCACCGGCCGGCGAGGACGCCGGAGGGGTAGGCCCCGTTGCCGACGACGGTGGTCGACAGCCGCTTGCCCAGCTCGACCACCCGGCCGGTCCGCTCGGGCCCCAGGTGGACCCACGGTGCGGCCGAGAGCGCGTCGGTCTCGGCCTCGAGCTCCGCCCGCAGCGCCCGCCCCGCGTCGGTGAGCGCCTCGCCCTCGAGCAGCCCGCGCGCGGCCAGCCGGGCCAGGCCCGCGGCCCACTCCTCGTCGGTCCAGCCGCGGGTCGCCCGGGCGGCGGTCGGCTGGAAGCCGCGGCCGGTGGCGGTGTGGGTGAGCAGCGCCTCCAGCCCGGACAGCCCGTGTCGCACCAGCACGGCCACGTGCCCGTCCCCGCGCCACTCGCGCAGCAGGGTGACCCCGTGCCAGAGACGGCTGACCGGGTCGGCCGGCCAGGCGAGGTCGGCGTGCCCGGCGTAGAGCGGCCGGCCCTCGGCGGTCAGCACGCCGCACGCCTCGGCCAGCAGGTCGCCGAGCTCGCCGACCTCCGGCGCCGCGGCGGCCTCCTCGCCGCCGAGCAGCCGGGTCAGCGAGGCGCGGGCGGCGGCGAACCGCGCGGCGACCACCTGCTCCGGGGTGGCCAGCGTCCAGGCCCGCGGCACGTGCCGCGCCACGATCGCCGGGGAGAAGTTGGAGAAGGTCGCCGTCACCACGCCCGGGCCCACGGCGCCCATCGGGGCCGCACGGCCGGCGAAGTAGACCATCCGGCCCGGGCGCAGGCCGACCGCCGTCAGGTGCTGCTCGGTCTCGGGCACGAAGTAGACGTGGTCGTGCAGCGGCGCCAGCGCGCGGTACGCGCGGCCGACGAGGGCGGGGTCGAGGGCGGGCTCGGGCTGATCGGCGCTGACCATGCGGGCACCCTAGGCGAGCGGCGGGACCGGGTACGCCCAGGAGTGGGAGGTGCGGACGACGCGGAAGCCGACGCGCTCGTAGAGGGCGAAGGCGCCCGTGGTGTTCTCGGTGTCGACGTCGAGCGCCGCCCGGTCGCAGCCGCCGGCCGCGGCGGCGGCCAGCGCGGCGGCGATGACCGCCGAGGCCACCCCTCGACCGCGGGCCGCGGGCAGCACGCCGATCTGGCCCAGGTGCGAGGTGCGGACGCCGGTGGCGCGGGTGTCGGCGTCGTACACGTAGGCCAGCGCGTAGCCGGTGACGGCGCCGTCGGCGAGGGCCAGCACCGACAGGTCCGGGCGGAACGCCTTGACGCCGGTGAACCAGGTCCGCCACGCCTGCTCGTCGCGCTCGGTGGACCCGTGGTGGTCGGCGAAGGCGACGTTGTGCGCGCGGCGGACCTCGTCGTCGCGGTTCCCCTCGAAGGGGACCAGCTCCACACCGGGCGGCGGGGACACCCCGGGCAGGTCGGTCAGCGGGCGCTCCATGGTGGCGAACAGCCGCTCGACCTCGAACCCGGTCCGCTGCAGCAGCGACCCCAGCGAGGTCATGGCCGGCCACACGGAGGCGACCACCCGGCCGGGCAGCCCGGGCGGCGCCACCTCGGCGTGCTGCGCGGTGCCGCGGCGCACCTGCCAGGCCAGCAGCGCGCGGCCGATGCCGCGGCCACGGAACCCCGGGTCGACCCGGCCCTCCGCCCAGATGCGGAGGGCCTCGCGGCCGCCGCGCGAGACGATCGACGTCGCCCAGCCGGCCAGCCGGCCCTCCGCGGTCACCACCGCCCGCCCGTCGCGGGCCAGGTCCACCAGGTCGCTGCCCCACCACTCGGTGAGGTCGTCGGCGTCCTCGTGCTCGCCGGTGCCGTCGACGGCCTCGGCCGCCGCGAGCAGCCCGGCGGCGGCATCGGCGTCGTCGAGCGTGAGCGGGCGGGCGGTGAACCCGTCGGGCAGGCCGGTCACGTCGGCGAGGAGGTCGGCCACGGACGAGGACGGTAGGCCGGTCCCTCCCCCGGCCGCGACCGGATTACCGCCGGACGAACAGGCAGAACGGGTGGCCCGCGGGGTCGGCGTAGACCCGCACCACCTCGTGCTCGTCCTCGTGGCCGCCCACCTGCCGGGCGCCGGCCTCCTCGGCGAGCGTGCAGGCGGCGTCGAGGTCGTCGACCTCGAGGTCGAGGTGGACCTGCATCTGCTGGGTGCCCGGCTCCGGCGGCCACACCGGCGGCACGTGGTCGGCCTCCAGCTGGAAGGACAGCCCGGTGCTGCCGTCGGCGGGGCGCAGGGTCGCCCACTCCGGCTCGTCGTCGCGGATCGGCCAGCCGAGCAGCCGCTGGTAGAAGCGGGCCAGGCCGCGCGGGTCCGGGGTGCCGAGGACGGCGGCGGCGAACCGGAACGTGGGCACTCAGTCCTCCAGGGCGAACAGCCGGGCGCCGTTGTCGTGCAGCACCGCGCGCAGCCAGTCGTCGCCGAGGTCGAGCCGGGTCAGCGCGGCCAGCTGCTCGGCGTACGGGTACGGGATCGACGGGAAGTCGCTGCCGAGCAGCACCTTGTCCCGCAGGGCGGCCAGCCGCGGCCGCAGCGCGGGGTCGAAGGGCATGAGCCGCTCGGTGAAACCGGTGGCGAACATCGTGGTGTCCAGGTGCACCCGCTCGTACCGCTGCGCGAGGTCGAGGAACTCGCGGTACTCGGGCATGCCGAGGTGGGCGATCACCAGGCACAGCCCGGGGTGGCGCTCGAGCAGGCCGGCCGCGGGCCCGGGCCCGGTGTGCTCACCGGCCAGCGGGCCCGAGCCGCAGTGCACGACCACCGGCGTCCCGGCCTGCTCCAGCCGCGCCCAGACCGGGTCCAGCAGCGGGTGGCGCGGGTCGAAGCCACCCACCTGCACGTGCACCTTGAACACCCGCACGCCGCGGTCGAGCGCCTCGGCGACGTAGTGCGGCGCCTCCGGCTCGGGGAAGAACGTGGCCGACCGCAGCACCTGCGGGTGGGCGTCGGCGAAGGCGGACGACCAGTCGTTGAGCCACGCCGCCATGCCCGGCTTGTGCGGGTAGGGCAGCGTCGGGAACGCCCGGACCCCGAGCCGGCCGAGCACGGCCAGGCGCTCGTCCTCGGGCAGCGCGTAGTGCACCGGCCAGGCGGCGCCGTAGTGGGTCTCCGCGGCGGCGAAGTACGACCACACCTTGGCCTGCACCCGCGGGGGCAGGAAGTGCACGTGGACGTCGACCAGGCCGGGCAGGCCCAGCTCGCGCCAGAACCGCGGGACGTCGTCGTCCCCCGCCGGCGGCCGGACCGTCACAGCGTGACGACCACCTTGCCGCGCACGTGCCCGCCGGCCACCAGGTCGTGGGCCTCGGCGGTGCGCTCCAGCGGGAACGCCCGGGCGATGGACACCCGCAGCTGGCCGGCGTCGGCCATCCGGCCGAGCTCCTCGAGGTCGTGCCGCTCGGGCCGGACGAACACGTAGCGCCCACCCATTCCGTTCACCGCGGGGTCGACGACGCTGACGAGGCGCGCGACGTCGCGCACCTGCGCCGGGGCGTCGGCCAGCGCCTCCCCGCCGACGAGGTCGAGGACGGCGTCGACCGGCTCCGACAGCTGCCCGCTGACCGGCCCGGCCGCGTGGTCGAGCACCTCGGCGGCGCCGGCGTCGCGCAGGAACCCGTGGTTGCGCGGGCTCGCCGTGCCGATGACGTGCGCGCCGAGCGCGACGGCGATCTGCACGGCGAAGAAGCCGACCCCGCCCGCGGCCCGGTGCACGAGCACGCGGTCGCCCTCGCCGACGTCGAGCGCCTCGGTCAGCGCCTGGTAGGCGGTCAGCCCGGCCAGCGGCAGCGCCCCGGCCTCGGCGAACGACAGCGACTCGGGCTTGCGCGCCAGACAGCGCTGCGGCGCGGGCACCAGCTCGGCGGCGGTCCCCCACTGCACCTCGTCGCGGCGCAGGTAGCCGATGACCTCGTCCCCGGGGGCGAGGTCGACCACCGCCGGGCCGACCGCCTCGACGGTGCCGGCCAGGTCCCAGCCGGGCACGATCGGGAAGTGGTGCGGGTAGGCCCCGGCCAGGTTCCCCTCGCGGATCCCGACGTCGACCGGGTTGACCCCGGCGGCGTGGCTGCGGACGAGCACGGTGTCGGGCCCGACCGGGGGCTCGGGCAGGTCGTCGCGCAGCGTCAGGACCTCGGAGGAGCCGAACCGGTCGTAGGCGATCCCCCGCATCACCGGCGGCCCTTGACGTACCGCCCGAACGCCCGCTGGATCTCCCGGCGTGAGTCGCGCTCGGCGAGGTCGTGGCGCTTGTCGTAGGACTTCTTGCCCTTGGCCAGCGCGAGGGTGGCCTTGACCTTGCCGTCCTTGAAGTACAGGTCCAGCGGCACGAGCGTCAGGCCGCCCTCGCGGGTCTTGCCGATCAGCTTGTCGATCTCCTCGCGGTGCATGAGCACCTTGCGCTTGCGGCGCGGCGCGTGGTTGGTCCAGGTCCCCTGCGTGTACTCGGGGATGTGCACGTGCTGGAGCCACACCTCGCCGTCGTCGACGGTGGCGAAGCCGTCGACCAGCGACGCCCGGCCGGCGCGCAGGCTCTTCACCTCGGTGCCCGTGAGCACCAGGCCGACCTCGTAGGTGTCGAGGATCGAGTAGTCGTGCCGCGCCTTCTTGTTCTGGGCGATCAGCTTGCGCCCCTGTTCCCGCGGCATATCCCCAGGTTACCGGGCCGGTGCCCGCCCACCGTCGGACACCGCGACCTCCCGGCGCAGCTGCGCGTAGGTGGGCGCCTGCACCGGGAGGAAGGCGACCTCGCGCACCCGGCGGGCGGTGTCGCTGCCGGCCAGGTAGCCCGACCCCCCGGCGACCGCCGACTCCAGCCGCACCGCGTCGGCGGCCAGGTCCAGCGCGGCCAGCCGCAGCCGGGCCAGGTCGCCGGGGTGCACGCCCACCCGGTCGCCGGCGAGGTCCTCCAGCCGCCGCACGGTGTCGTCGCGCCGCTCGCCCAGGGCGTCGCCGTCGGCCCGCAGCACGGCGGGCCGGTGCTCGGTCGAGGCGGCCAGCGCGGCGTCGGTGACGCCGACGGCCATCGCGGTCTGCATCAGCAGCATCGCCGGCCGGCACACCGCCATGAAGGAGGCGAGGTCGTCGCTGAGCACCTGCCCCGGGCCGACGGCGACGCCGTCGAGCTCCAGCCCGCCGGTGCCGGTGCCGTTGAGGCCGAGCAGGTCGTAGAGCGCGGTCGGGGTCACACCGTCGTCGGTGCGCCGCAGGCACACGACCAGCCGGCCCTCGTCGGGGATCCGCGCGGGGGCGACCACGACGGCGTCGTCGAAGAGGTTCGACGCCCACGCGACCGAGCCCGACAGCCGCCAGCCGTCCCCGTCGCGGGTGGCGGTGACCGGCAGCGTGCCGGTGCCGGCGAGGTCGGCGACCGCCGGGGCCATCGCGCTGGCGCCGGCCACCGTGCCGGCGCGCAGCCCCTTGGCCAGGGCGCCGAGCGGTCCGGAATGCGTGGCGCCGCCCAGGTACTCGATCACCATCCGCTGGGACCAGGCGGCGAAGGCGGTGGCCAGCGACACCGACGCCAGCCGGCGGACCATCCGCACCGCGGTCAGCAGCTCCTCGGTGGGGTCCTCGTCGTCCGACCCGAACGCGCCGACCCCGCCCAGCCGCCGCAGCGCGGCGCGGACGTCGGCGCGTCCGGCGTCGACGTCGCCCGCCCCCGCTGCCGCCTGCTCGTGGACACCGCTGACGTCGACCGTCGTCATGCCCGCTGTCTACCCGCCTCCGGCCCCGCCCGCGACGGGAGGCGGCGAACCCGCTAGAGACGCACGTAGAGGCGCAGCGTGACGTAGGCGGCGACCGCGGCCAGGCCCACGCCGGCACCGGCGATGATCGGGCTGATCGTGGCGATGGCGCTCCAGTCGACCGGCGGGATGATCCCGGCCTTGATCGGCCCGGCCAGCGTCCGGTCGACGAAGAGCACCTTCGTCAGCACCAGTCCGCCCACCGCGAGCGCCGCGCCGATGAGCCCGGCGAGCGCCGCCTCCAGGATGAACGGCAGCTGGGTGTACCAGCGGGAGGCACCCACCAGGCGCATGATGTTGGTCTCGTTGCGCCGGTTGAACGCCGCCAGCTGGATCGTGTTGGAGATCAGCAGCAGCGCCGCCAGCGCCTGGACCACCGCCACGGCGATGGTCGCGTTGCGGGCGCCATTGAGCAGGCTGAACAGCCGGTCGAGGAAGTCGCCCTCGTCGCGGACCTGGTCCACGCCGTTCTGCCCGTTGGGGAACTCCGCGGCGATGACCGCGTAGCGCTCGGGGTTGACCAGCTCCACCCGGAAGCTCTCCGGCAGCGCGTCCGGCGGCGTGTTCTCGACCAGCTCGGGCTGCTGGGAGAACTGCTGCCGGAAGCGCTCGTAGGCCTCCTCCTTGGACTCGTAGAGGAAGGTGGCCACCTCCGGCGAGTCGGCGAGCTGGGTCTCGATGGCGCT
The DNA here is from genome assembly GCF_054050195.1 of Geodermatophilus sp. SYSU D00710. Taxonomy (NCBI): domain Bacteria; kingdom Bacillati; phylum Actinomycetota; class Actinomycetes; order Geodermatophilales; family Geodermatophilaceae; genus Geodermatophilus; species Geodermatophilus sp. SYSU D00710. Next base: position 109,631 of record NZ_JBJGYX010000005.1, on the reverse strand, counting down.
GCGCTGCTCGTCGGTGACGCCGTCGGCCAGGAAGATGGAGACCTGCACCTTGTCGTAGTAGATCTCCTTCATGTCGGAGATCATCCCGGCGATGAGCAGGCCGGTCCCCATGAGACCGAGCGAGATGGCCGTGGTCAGGATCATCGCGACCGTCATGGTCAGGTTGCGACGCAGCCCGGTGGCCACCTCGGAGAGGACGAAGTTGACGCGCATGGGTTCCCTGTCGTGAGGTGCAGGTCGTGGCGGGGGACGACCGTCAGCGGCCGACGCCGTAGACGCCGCGCGACTGGTCGCGGGTGATCTGGCCCCCGTTGAGCTCGATGACGCGGCGGCGCATGGAGTCGACGATGTGGTAGTCGTGCGTCGCCATGATCACGGTGGTGCCGGTGCGGTTGATCCGCTCCAGCAGCAGCATGATCCCCTCGCTGGTCTCCGGGTCCAGGTTGCCGGTGGGCTCGTCGGCGAGCAGCACCAGCGGCCGGTTGACGAACGCGCGGGCGATCGCGACCCGCTGCTGCTCACCACCGGAGAGCTCGTGCGGCAGCCGGTTGGCCTTCCCGTCGAGCCCGACCATCTCCAGCACCTCGGGGACGACCCGCTTGATCGTGCGGTGCGGCTTGTTGATGACCTCGAGGGCGAAGGCCACGTTCTCCGCGACGGTGCGGTTGCGGAGCAGGCGGAAGTCCTGGAAGACGCAGCCCATGGTGCGGCGGAGCTTGGGCACCTGCCACTTGCTCATGCCGTTGAGGGTCTTGCCGTTGACCGTGATCGTCCCGCGGGTGGGGTCGTCCTCCTTGAGCAGCAGCCGGAGGAACGTCGACTTGCCGGAGCCCGAGGAGCCGATGAGGAAGACGAACTCCCCCTTGTCGATCTCCGTCGTCACGTCATCGAGGGCCGGCCGGGGGCTGGCCGGGTAGAGCTTGGTGACGTGTTGCAATTCGATCACGAGGGGCCACGGTACCTGTCCGGAGCCGCACCCTGGTCGGTTCGCACCGAGACGCTCCGGGAGCGATTCCGCGACCTCCCCCGCTACCCAGCGGGATCGCCCCGCCAACCGCGCCGCGGTGTGACGGAGGCGATGCTCAGCTGGTCGGCACGCTCTCCTGCTGACGGCGCCAGCGGATGCCCGCCTCGATGAACGCGTCGATGTCGCCGTCGAGGACCGCCGTGGTGTTCCCGGTCTCCTGCTCGGTCCGCAGGTCCTTGACCATCTGGTACGGGTGCAGCACGTAGGAGCGCATCTGGTTGCCCCAGCTCGAGCCCTCGCCCTTGAGCGCGTCCATCGCGGCGCGCTGCTCCTCCTGCCGCTTGGCCAGCAGCCGCGCCTGCAGCACGCGCATCGCCGCGGCCCGGTTCTGGATCTGGCTCTTCTCGTTCTGGCAGGAGACGACGATGCCGGTGGGCAGGTGGGTGATCCGCACGGCGGAGTCGGTGGTGTTCACGCTCTGCCCGCCCGGCCCGCTCGACCGGAACACGTCGATGCGGATCTCGTTCTCCGGGATCTCGACGTGGTCGGTCTGCTCGACGACGGGCAGCACCTCGACGCCGGCGAACGACGTCTGCCGGCGGCCCTGGTTGTCGAAGGGCGAGATGCGCACCAGCCGGTGGGTGCCCTGCTCGACCGAGAGGGTGCCGTAGGCGTAGGGCTGCTTGACGGCGAAGGTCGCCGACTTGATGCCGGCCTCCTCCGCGTAGCTGGTGTCGTAGACCTCGACGGCGTACTTGTGCCGCTCGGCCCAGCGCAGGTACATCCGCATGAGCATCTCGGCGAAGTCGGCGGCGTCGACCCCGCCGGCCTCCGAGCGGATGGTCACCAGCGCCTCGCGGGAGTCGTACTCGCCGTTGAGCAGCGTGCGGACCTCGAGCTCGTCGATCGCCTTCCGCAGCGTCTCGAGCTCCCGCTCGGCCTCGGCGGTGGTGGCCTCGTCGTTCTCCTCCGCGGCCATCTCGTGCAGCAGGCCGACGTCGTCGAGCCGGCTGCGCAGCTCCTCCACCCGGCGCAGGTCGCCCTGCAGGTAGGACAGCCGCGAGGTCAGCGCCTGGGCGGCCTCGACGTCGTTCCAGAGGTCGGGCGCGGCCGCCTGCTGCTCGAGGTCGGCGACCTCCTGGCGGAGTCGGTCGACGTCGAGGACGGACTCGATGCTCCGGAGGGTCGTGTCGAGCTCGTCGAGGACGACGGCGAAGTCTGCGGCCACGTCGATCCAGGGTAGTGCGCCCGGGGGCGGCCGCTGCCGGGCGGCAGGGTCAGCCGATCGCCTCGGTCATCCACCCGGGGACGGCGTCGGGCGGGCGGGGGAAGTCGCGCAACTCGGCGACCAGCGCCTCCCGGGGCAGCGGCGGGCCGGCGGGCACGGCCTCGGCGTTGAACAGCGGCAGCAGCCGTCCGGTGGACCGGTCGAGGACCATCTCGGTCTGCAGCCAGGTGCCGCGCTCGGGTGTCCACATGACCCGCTTGAGCTCCTCGACCCGCGCCCGGACGGCGTCGGTCACCGGCACCGGCACCGGCGGCCCGTCGCCGGGCTCCGCGGAGAGCTGGTCGCGACGGACGTCGCCGACCACCGTGGCGCGGTAGCGCAGCCGCGTCGCGTCCGCCGGCGCGGCGGCCAGCAGGGCGGCGCCGAGGTCGCGGAGGACGGCGGTGGTGTCGCGGGCGGCCGGTGTCACGGCCGCCATCCTCGCAGCGGGCCGCCGGGTGGCCGGGGGCGGCGCCGGGTATCCCCCCGGCATGAGCGAGCCCCGGCGCCGGCGGACCCGCGAGGAGTACGCGCGCGGCCTGCCCGACCACCACGACCCGACGGCGGGCATCGGCGGCGCGGCGCCGGCGCAGTCGGCGCTCACCCTGCGGCTGGTCCTGGCCGCGTTCGGGCTGGTCACCTGCGTCGTGTTCGGGGTCCTGTGGCTGCGCACCGACCTGCCGTCCTGGCCCGCGGTGCTGCTGTTCGTCCTCGCCGCGGTGGCGCTGGTCGACCTGGTCGTGGTGGCCCGGCGGAAGGCGCGCGGCGAGCCCGGTTGACCGGCTCCGCGGAAGGTGCCGCCCGTCACGGCGGTTGCAGCCGCACGTCACCGCCGTCCGGGAGGAGCCCACCCATGCGCGCCGTCGTCTACACCGAGTACGGGGAGCCCGAGGTCGTGGGCGTCGGGGAGGTCGACGAGCCGCACGCCGGGCCGGGCCGGGTCCGCATCGCCGTCCGGGCGGCGAGCGTCAACCCGATCGACTGGAAGCAGGTCACCGGGCTGATGGCCCGCGGCGGCGCGCCGGCGGGGCCGACCGTGCCGGGCTTCGACGCGGCCGGGGTCGTCGACGAGGTCGGCGAGGGCGTGACCGGCGTCGCCGTCGGCGACGCGGTGTTCGGGCTGGGCCGCGCCACGGCCGCCGAGCTCGCCGTCCTCACCGCGTGGGCGCCGGCGCCGCCGGGCGTCGACCTCGCGGCCGCGGCCGGGCTCGGCGTCGCCGGGGAGACCGCCGTCCGCGTCCTCGACCTGCTGGGGCTGCCCGAGGGCTCCACCGTCGTCGTCGACGGCGCCAGCGGCGGGGTCGGCATCGCCACCGTGCAGGTCGCCCTCAGCCGGGGGCTGCGCGTCGTCGGCACCTCGTCGCAGGTCAACACCGAGTTCGTCCGCTCCCTCGGCGCCCTGGCCACCACCTACGGCGAGGGCCTGCCGGAGCGGGTGCGCGAGCTCGTGCCGGACGGGGTCGACGGCGCCGTCGACACCGCGGGGCGGGGGTCGGTACGGGACCTGGTCACCCTCACCGGCGACCCCGGGCGGGTGGTCACCACCGCCGACTTCGGCGCCGGCGACCTCGGCGTGCAGGTGACCACGAGCAGCGAGGGCGCCGCGCCCCGGCTGGCCGAGATCGCGCGGCTGGCGGCGGAGGGCCGGCTGCGGCTGCCGGTCGCGGGCACCTACCCCTTCGCGCGGACCGCCGACGCGCTGCGGCGCAGCCGCGAGGGGCACGTGCGCGGCAAGCTGCTGCTGACCCCCTAGGGTTCGCGGGTCTCGGCGAGCACCCAGCGCAGGTAGCCGGGATCGCCGTCGGCGACCGGCAGGGCGAGCACGCACGGGACGTCGTAGGGGTGCAGCTCGCGGGTGCGCGCGACCAGCGCCGGCACCAGGGAGCGGCGGGTGTGCAGCGTGACCCGGGCCTCGGGCTCGTCGTGCACCGCCCCCTCCCAGCGGTACACCGAGCGGATCGCCGCGAGCTGCTGCCCGCAGGCGGCCAGCCGCTCCTCGACCAGCGTCCGCGTGTAGCCGGCCAGCCAGTCGGCGTCCGGCCCGGTGACGACGACCTCGACCACCTCGGTGTCCACGCCCCCATCCTGCGGTGCGTGCGCCGGTGCCCGCGGGGTAGGGGCCGCCCATGAGCGACGACCTGACGATCGACGTCGACGGCGACCAGTACGTGCTGCGCCAGGGCCCCGAGGGCCTGCAGGTGGGCCGCCGCGTGGGCGGCGAGGTGACCTGGCTCGACGACGTCGACCCCGCACTGCTGCCCGAGGACGCCCGCGCCGCCCTGGCCGAGGGCGACACCGCCAACCCGGCGCTGCAGACCGCGATCGGCGGCATCGTGCAGGCCGAGGTCGAGCGCGGCGGCTGACCCCGGGGTCCGGACCCCGGGCGTCGGGATGAGGTCGTGGGGCCCTGCGTCGCGGGACCTCCGGCCCGGCTCACCGGGCGCGCGGACCGCCCAGGATCGGATCGGGAGTCCCGGGGTGGACCGTCAGGTGCCCTCCGGCAGGGACTTCCGACCCGTTCCGGCGCCCCGTGACCGCCCTAGCGTGATCACCGGACGCCGATCACCCGGCGCCCGAGGCGCCCACCCAGGGAGTCGCCATGACCACGCCCGTCGACCGCCCGCCCGCCGCGGACGAGGAGACCCAGCGGCCCTCCGACGAACCGGCCACCCCGCTCACCCCCGAGAAGCGCGGCATCGAGGAGCGCAGCTGGGTGCTGTTCGCCGTCGTGGTGGCGTTCATCCTGCTCGCCTTCACCGGGATGATCGTGCTCACCGCGCTCGGCGGCGGCACGGACTACGCGCCCTGGAGCGAGTGACGCACCGGCCGGGTCAGCCGGCCACCAGCTCCAGGGCCGCCTCCGGCCACCACTGACCCGCCGGCGGGCCGCCGCCGCAGGTGCCGTCGGAGTCGCCGGGCTGCTTGATCCACAGCAGCGCGTCCAAGCGGTCGACGTCGGTCGAGGTCGTCGGCGGCTCACCGAGCGTCCGCCCCGGCGGGTTGCACCAGCGGCCCTCGTCGCTGTCGGCGGTCTCCGGCGGACCGGAACCGTTGCGGCTGGTGTCGACGACGAAGTGCGCCGGCGGCGCTCCCTCGGGGGCGCCCTCCTCGAGCGCCTGCGAGAGCTCCGTCCCGTACTCCGTGCTGGCCGCGGTCGTCTCGTAGTTGGCGACGTTGAGCGAGAACCCGTCGGCCGAGTCGATCCCGCTGCTGCGCAGGGCGTCGGCGAGCACCGGCAGGTCCTGGATCCAGCTGGCGTTGCCGGCGTCGAGGTAGATCCGGGCGCCGGGCTGCCGGTCGAGGATCTCCACCGCCTGGGAGAGCACCTCGTAGCGGGCCGCGGCGTCGAGCCCCGGGCAGCCCACCACGGCCTGCGGGACGGCGTCGGGCTCCAGCACGACGACGGCGGGACGGTCGCCGAGCGCCGCGGCGAAGCTGCCGATCCAGGCGAGATAGGCGTCGGTGTCGGGGGCGCCGCCGCTGGAGTAGGAGCCGCAGTCGCGTCCCGGCACGTTGTAGGCCACCAGGACCGGCAGCTGCCCGGCCGCGTCGGCGGCCAGCGAGATCTCCTCGACCGCCGGATAGGGGTTGTCGTTCGTGGCGATCCAGGTGGCGGTCGGCTGCTCGGCCAGCTCGGCGAGCGCCTCGGCGTCCTCGGTCCGCCCCTCGGCCCGCGCCTGCTCCACCGCGACGGGTCCGTGGCCCTCGGGGTTGAGCCACAGCTCCTCGCCCGCCAGGGCGCTCCGGCCCTGGCTGTCCTGCTCGGGAGCGGCGGGCTCGGGGTCGGCCGTGCCGCCGCCGCAGGCGACCGCGGTGCCGGCCACGACGGCCAGCACCGCGGCGCGCAGCGACCGCCGGCGCAGGGGTGCTGCGGTCATCCCACGTGCACCCAGCGCGCCGGGGAGGGGACGCCCTCGTCGTCGACCACGACCAACATGTACCAGCCCGAGGGGGTCAGCCCCTCCTCCTCGGGGACGGTCAGCTCGACCGTCCCGCTGCCGCAGCAGCCGTCCGGGCAGGAGCCGCCGCCGTCGGCGGCCTGGTGACCGGCGCCGCCGTGGGCGGCGTGCGCACCGGAGGCGTCCTCGGGGCAGGACCCCGGCCCGACCTCGAGCGCGACGGACCGCTGCTCGGGGTCGGTCTGGTGGGTCACGGCGCTGGGCCGCATCAGCCGGGCCTCGGCGACGCCGCCCTCGGTCTCGACCCGGAAGCTGCTCCCCCGGCCGATCTCCTGCGGGGCCTCGGTGATGGCCGGCCGGTCCCCGGCGAACAGGTAGGGCGGGGAGTAGATCTCGATACGGGTGTCGAACCGGCCGGGGATGGTGTTCTCCTCGTCGGAGAACAGCGGGTCCGAGCCCATGGTCATGACCCGCCCGTCGGGCAGCAGCAGCGCGGTCGCGTGGTAGTTGCGACCCACCTCGTTGGGCGCCGCCTCGTGCAGGTGGCCGCTGTGCGGGTCGTACCGCGTGGTCAGGAACAGGTCGCTCTGCGAGTTGCCGCGGTAGCCGACCGAACCCCCGGTGAGCAGCGTGGTGTCGTCGGGCAGCGTCACCGCGTTGACGTAGCGGGCCGGGCTCGGGTAGTCGACGCCGGCGGGCTCGTAGCGCGGCTCGGGCTCGCTGAGGTCGACGACGTCGAAGCGGGCCGTGGACTCCTCGCTGTCGCCGACGCCGCCACCACCGACGATGCCGACCCGCTGGTCCTGCACCGGCGCGAGCATGAACGAGGTGCTGGTCTCGTTGAACTCCGGGTCGCGCAGGCCCTCGACGTCCTGCCAGCTGTTGTCCCGCAGGTCCCAGATGCCCGGCTGGCGGCCCTCCTCGGCCGGCCCGTAGCCGGTGTTGGAGCCGCTGTAGAACACCCGGTGGCCGTCGGCGAGGCGGAACAGCGCGGGGTAGGTCGGGAAGTAGCGCTCCAGGTCGGGGCGGTTCTCCCAGGTGCGGGTGGCCGGGTCGTAGACCTCGTTGTCGCCGTCGACGACCTGGCCGTACTCGTCGAGGCCGGAGACGGCGAGCACGCCGCCGTCCTCGAGGCCCACGAGCGTCGGGTACCAGCGCGACTCGGTCAGCCGCCCGGTCTCGACGTAGCGCTCACTGGCGACGTCGTACTCGTAGGAGGCGTCGAGGCCGGTGTAGTTCTGCTTGTCCAGGGTGATCGTGTCGCCCTGGCCGTAGAGCGTGGAGCGCTCCTCCGGGCTGAACTCCTCCACCTGGAACTGCTGGCCGCCCCGGACGACGGCCTGGTCGCCCTCCTCCTCGGCCTCGATCCACACCTCCATCTCGCCGGCCATGGAGCTGCCGTCGGGCATGAGGTGCGCGGGCGGCACCGTGACCTCCTCGGCGGTCACGTACGCGTTGCCCAGCGCGGTGAAACGGGTGCCGGCGGGCAGCGTCACCGGGCCGTCGAGGCGCTCGTTCTTGACGGTGAGGACGCCGGCGGCGTGCGTGACGTCGTCGGCGAGGACCTCGTAGTCGCGGGTGCCGCCGGCGACGAGCAGGTTGCCGTTGGGCAGGTAGGCGTGCCCGGAGCAGAACAGGTCCTCCGGCGTCGGGATCTCCTTGGCCTCTCCGCTGACCGGGTCCCAGAGGATGGTCCGGAAGGTGCCGGCCTCGAAGTCGCGGGCGTTGTTGCCCGACCCCGCGATGAGCAGCACGTCGCCGGTGTGGAGGAGGGCGGCGTGCACGGCCTGGCCGCGGTACTCCTCGGGCAGCTCGATGGTCTCCCACGCGCCGTACCGGGCCTGGTAGTCGGGTCGGCTGCGCTGGTAGTCGGTGTAGACCTCCTCGGCGACGGCCGTCACGACCGGACCGTTGGCGGCCACCAGTCCGGCCACGGCGGCGGCGACCAGGGCGGCGTTGCGCAGCCGCCGCGCGGGGCGCGGTCTGCGTCGGGTCATCGGGTGCTCTCCTGGGTCTGGGGGACGTCGACGAGCCGGTTGCCGACGAACCGGACGGCCGGCGCGGCGAGGGCCGGCGCCGGGACGACGTCGGGTGCGGACAGGGCCGGGGCCGACGTGCGCAGGCGTGCGCGCGCCCGCCCGGCGCTCCAGAGGGCGACCGGCAGCAGGGCCATGGCGAGGCTCAGCAGCGCCCAGACGCGGATGGCCGGATGGGTGTGGCCGAGCAGCTGCGAGGCCGCGAGCGCGACCACCAGCACGGCGGCCCAGCCCAGGTGCCGGCCGAAGACGCCGAGCCGGTCACCGCTGACCGCGCCCTTGCGGGTGACGTGGAACCCGGTGCTGCGGTTGCGCACCGCGGCGAGGAAGGCGCTGACGTAGATCGGCGCCGACATCACCGAGATGGCCATCCCGCTGATCCCCGAGGACCCCTCCTCCTCGTGCGGGCTGACGTTGTGCTTGCGGTTCCAGAAGTAGACGGCGACCTGCAGCACCGCGGCGTTGACGTAGAGCATCAGCCACAGCTGGGCGGGCACCATCAGGCCCGCGACGCCGGTGAGCAGGTAGGCGACCAGGTTGGTGATGCCGAGCACCCAGCTGATCGCAGCGGCCGGGTAGTACGACATCAGCAGCGCGTAGTGCGTCAGCCGGCGCAACGGCATCCGCGGGACCAGCCGCCAGAACCGGCGGAGGACGACCTCGTCGGTCCCGCGGGCCCAGCGGCCCTGCTGGGTGAAGTAGTCACGCCAGGTGCTCGGGCCCTCGCCGACCGCCAGGACGTCGGGGGTGTACACCGACTTCCACCGCGCCCCGCTCCGTGGGTTGCGGGCGGCGTGCCAGACGAGGCTGGTCGCGGCGTCCTCGGTGATGGAGTCCTGCAGCCCGCCGACGGCCCGCAGCGCCGAGATCCGCACCGCGTTGTTGGTGCCGACGAACATCGCGCTGGTCGACCGGTTCGCCGCCCGCTGCAGGACGCTGTGGAACAGGTACTGCTGGGACTCGGCGGCCCGGGTGACGAGGTTGTCGTAGTTGCCGTATACCTGCGGCCCCACGACGAAGGCGACGTCGGGGTCGTGGAAGTAGCCCATGAGCCGCTCGGCCATGTTCGGCATCGGCACGTGGTCGGTGTCCACCGACACCCAGAAGTCGTACTCGTCGCCGTGGGCCTCGAGCCAGGCGTTGTAGTTGCCGTGCTTGGTGCGTGCCTTGTGCCGGCCCGAGCTCTGGTTCCACCGCGGCACCCCGGCCCGGCTGAAGTGCCGGACGCCGAGCTCGGCGCACATGGCCCGCACGGCCGGGTCGTCGCCCTCGTCGAGCAGCCAGACGTCGAACGTGCCCTCGTACCGGACGGCGACGGCGGCCTCGAGGGTCCGCCGCACCATCTCGATGGGCTCCGAGCCCGGCACGATCGTGGTGATGAACGCCAGGCGCTGACCGGTCAGCGGGGTCATCGGGACCGGGTCGCGGGCGTTGAGCGTGGCCACGGCCAGGGTGCAGACGTTGAGCAGCCGCAGGCCCTCGATGACGGCGATGCTGCCGATGAGCGCCATGGCCAGGTACGCCTGCCAGCCGCCGGTGAACACCGGGTGGTTGGCCGGCCGCAGCAGGAAGGCGAGGAACAGGACCTCGAAGAGCAGGGCCGTCGACACCAGCAGCCAGGCCCGCACGCGCGCCCCGCCCCGGGTGACCGGGCGGAAGCGGACGCGGTGGTCCGCGGCCGGCTCCTGCAGCGGTCCGGCGAGCTCGCTGAAGTCGTCGTAGGGGTAGTCCGTCCGGGTGTCGAGGTCAGCCACGCCGGGACGTGACCGGGAGGCTGCCTCCTTCCCGGAGGGCGACCGACGACGACGGCACGCGGCACGACGGAGGAGCTGTGACAGGCAAGAGCGAACCCATTCGTCGGTGGAGCGGTCCGGGCGCGCGCACACGGCGCAGCGCCCGGCGGACAGGCAGGACCAGAGGACCCGCGGTACGGGGCCGGCCGGGGGCTGCCGTCCGTGGCAGGCTCCGGCGCCCGGTGCCGCACCCGCGCGCCGCTGCGCGGGGTCGGGGGGAGCCGATCGGTCCTCTCGCTGGCACCCGGTCGGGCGCCTGACGCACCGTAAGCGCGCTAGATCGTCAGATGCCGCACCGATCGGGGGAACCTGCGCGTGGACCCGCTCTGCGCGGGGTGTCGCGCACGAGTCAGCCGGTTGTCATCACCCTTCGTGACGGTTGTGGAGATCACGAGAGTGGCTCTCGTCACTCCCCGAACACGAAAGGGGGATGTCCGGGCTCCGGGCGGCGCGGGTCGCGACCCCGGCATCGGCCGGCCGGACCCGCCGTCGCGGCCCGTGGGGACGGCTCGGACGACCCTCGTGGCGGGTCACTGCTGGACGGCGAACCGGTCCTCGAGGAGGCGGTTGACACTGCGCTCCGCCTCGTCGACGGCGCGGCTGTTCTCCGCGCTCGGGCACCGGTCCCACGAGCTGCGGGCGACGCCGAGCGCGATGTAGGCGACCGAGATGTCGAGGTCGAGCTGGTCGATGCTGGTGATGGTCGGGCTCATGACGACCTCCTGGCCAACGGTGCCTGTGAGCTGCACGTTAGGACGCAGGTATGACGGTTCTGATACGCCGGGTTCATCGGCAGATGCCGATCCGTTCCGTCCGGCACTCCCTCCCCCTAGCGTCGGCACCGACCAGTCCGAGGACGGCGGAAGGGGACCCCATGACCGGCTCGACCACCCTCACCCGCGAGCGGGCCGACCTGATCGAGTCGCTGCGGCGGCACCGGGCGTTCCTGCGGTTCACCGTCCGCGACCTCACCGACGAGCAGGCGACGCGGCGGCCGACCGTCAGCGCGCTCAACCTGGCCGGGCTGATCAAGCACGTGGCGGCCACGGAGGCCGGCTGGGTGCGGTTCGCCGAGGGCGGCGCCGAGGCGATGCACCGCAACTGGGGTCCCGACGCCGCGACCCGGCACTGGCACCTCGCGCCCGGCGAGACGCTGGCCGGCGTGCTGGCCGACTACGAGGAGGTCGCCCGGCACACCGACGAGCTCGTCGCCACGCTCGACCTGGACGCCGAGCACGCGCTGCCGGAGGCCCCCTGGTTCGAGCCGGGGGCAAGCTGGTCGGTCCGGCGGGTGTTCCTCCACGTCATCGCGGAGACCGCCCAACACGCCGGCCACGCCGACATCCTGCGGGAGTCGATCGACGGCCAGAAGACGATGGGCTGACCCCGACGTGGCGGAGGTCCGGGCACATCTTGAGGGCAGCGCCGGCGCGAGGTTCTGTGCTTCGTCCTCGGCCGTCGTCCGTCCGAGTCTCTGAGCCCTTGGGCCCGCCGGCTCACCGCCCGGTGACAGGCGACCTCGGGCGGACCGCCTTCGGGGGTGGAACCGGCGGGCGCGGGCCCTTCGGCGGCGGCACCGGCGGACGCGACCCGGCCGGCGGGTCCGGCGGTCGCTCGACCGGCACGGACGGCCCCATCGGGACGGCGACCGGCGGCCGGAGGCTCAGCCGGAGCGGGACGCTCAGCTTGCGCTCGACCAGCGGCTGCTCCCAACCGTCCAGGGTGAAGGAGATGGTCAGCGCGGCGACGTCGCAGTCCACCGCCGTCATGGCGCCGTCCTCGACGGCCACACTCGTCTCGCCGAGCTCGACCGAGACGGACAGGGCGAACGTCACCCGCCCCACGGACTGGTCGTCCACCAGCACCTCGACGTACGGGTGCTGCTCGGTGGAGATCGAGTAGGGGCCAGCCAGGTCCACCACCACCTCGTTCCCCGGCTTCCCCGCGGTGTCCTCGGCCGCCTTGACCAGCGCCCGGGACCTGCCCAGGCCGGACAGCACCAGCCCCCCGACGTCCTTGTCCAGGAACTCCACCGCCAAGGCCAGGATCCGGGAGTTGAGCAGCCGGTAGGCCGCCTTCGGCAGCCGGCGATGGCGGCTCAACTGCCGGGCGACCAGCCCCTCGGGAGGCAGCTGGGCGGCGAGGGTGACCGCAATCTCGGTGTCGCTGTGCTCATCGAAGAGCAGTTCCCGGATCGTCGTCGGCCGGGTGATCTCGACGGTCGGCATGCTTGGCCTCCTCGGGTGTCGTCCACTCCGGCCGCTCGGCGCGGAGGCGGACGCTGTGGGCGCGCACCCTCTGCTCGGGTGCGGGACCGGACACCAGGGCCTCCCCGGACGTCGACCTCGTGGCGACGTGCTCGGTCACCCACCGCTTCCCGCGCCTGTCCCGCAGACCCTTGCCCGCCGTCGTGGCCAGGGCCACGGCCGCGAGGATGCCGAGGACCGGCAGGACGAACGTCGAGGAATCTCGTTCCTCCGGGTCCTCCGGTTGCGGGGCCGGCGGAACCGGGCCCGGTTCCGGCTGGCTCGTTGGGGTGGGAGGCGCGGGTGGCACGGGAGCGGGTACCGGCTCGTCCGACGTCGGCGTGGTGGTCCGTGGTGTCGTAGTGGGTGGCGTGGATGATGTGGTTCTAGGTGGCGTGATGGGCGGTGTCGTCGGTGACCCGGTCGTCGCGGGCAGCACGGTGAAGGTCGCCTCGCCGCCGCAGTCCGTGCGGACGATGTGGGAGCCGGGCTCCGTGCCGGCGCGCACGGCGAAGCTGACGGGCTCCATCCGGCCGTCCTCGTCGGTGCTCGTCCGGGCGACCACCTCGCCGGCGAACGACACGGCCACGTCGTCCAGCGCGGAGTCCGCCGGGCAGGTGCCGGACGCCGCCACGTCGACCGGAGCCCTCGCCTCCGTCGGCCGGACGTTCAGCGTCGCCGGCCGCCCCGGCTCCTCCACCGTGAGCGTCGCGCTGCCGCAGAGCCCGATGATCCCGGCCGCCACCGTCGTGACGGTGTAGGTGCCCGGCTCGGTCTCCTCGGGCACGGTGAACGAGACGGGTCCGAAGTCCCCCGTCGACAGGGTCACCGAGGTGCTGGCGACCACCTCGTCCTCGATCGACAGATCGACCGCCGACCCCTCGTCGGCGAGGACGCCGCTGACCTCGGCGTCGACGGGGCAGGTGCCGCGAGCCGTCACCGCGGCGCGTGGCGTCACCTCCGCCGGCGTGAGCTGCAGGTCCGGTTCCGGCACGATTTCCGGTGAGGCGTCGGCTACGGCGAGTGGCTGACTGGCGACGAGGACAGCCCCCAGCAAGACCGTCACCGTCAGTGGTATACGTCGCATCTCTCCGTCCCCCGAACCGAGTCTGTAACGGCTCGACGACAGTTGGGAACGGACCTTGGTCACCCGCACGTTGCGCGCCGTAGCCGGTCCCGGGTGTCATCTCGCCCACCGTGCGGACCCGGACGGAACGCGGTGGGCCCGACCCTTAACGTCCGGGATCGACCCGTCTCGCCTGCCTGTAGCTGCCACGAGGTCTCCCCTTCGACGATCACCCGCGCGGTCGGGGAGGTCTGCCCCCTACTGGCCGAGCGCGGCTGCACCGTCGGGGACGGCATCCGGCTGCGCACCCCGGCCGACGTCATCGCTCACCTGGGCGCCAGCAGGCAGCTCGGCCTGCTCGATGCCACCGAGGTCCGGGGGCGCCGCCGGGCCGCCGGTCGGGCCGGTTGGCGCCGGTTCGTCTCGGGCGAGTCCCGCGCCAACTCGTCAAGGCGCTGGTAATCACCGACGCCGAGGGACGGCTGCTGTTCTGCGGACAGACCCGCCCGGGTTCCACCCATGACCCGACCCAGGTCCGTCAGGTCGGGCTGGTCGAGCTGTTGGCCTCATCCCGGGCGTCACCCTGTCGAGGCTGTGGCGGGTGATGAAGGAGCTCGTGCCGGCGGCCGCGGCCATCCCCGCCGCCGCCCGCTGAGTTGCACGCACGCCTGGGGCAACGACATCCCGCGAGTCCGCCGCTATCTGGGCCGCCGCCGGATCACTGCGGGGATCGCCGCCTCGGCCGGGACTCCAGCGCCCGTCTCGGCCGTCACCGTTGGGTCGTCGAACGCTCCCTCGGCTGGCTGCTGTCCTACGAACGCCTCGCCCTGCACTACGACCGCAGCGCCGTGACCATCACCGCGCTGGCCCGCCTGGCCGTCAACCTGACCGGTTCCTGACAGCTAGGGACGAACTAGTGCAAGGTCTTCTAGTCCTCGAGGTCGGACGGCTGTGCGCCCCTTAGAGGAGTCCCAAGAAGAGCAGCAGAGCGGTGCCGACTACGCCTGCACTCACTGCGATCCCGGCCGTGCCCAGGTGCGCTCCATCAAGGGGTCCGACCGGCAGCAGCAGCGACGCACACATGACCAACGCGGCCACTGCCCAGGACTCGACGACTGGTGTGTGCATCCAGGCGGATTCGAGGAACAGCACGAGCGCAACGCCGGCGAGCGTCAGCGGCGCAGCTAGATGCAGGCGCGTCTCGCTTCGAGCGGTGTCGGCTTCCGCTGCGGTACCGACGGCATCCTCGTCCCTAGCGGCCTGTCCTCCTCTAGTGTCCTCCGCACTGTTGTCGCGATCGACGGCCCCCTTGGTGGCATCGACGACCGGAAGCGCAGCCCACGGATACCCCACGGCACCTGCAGCGATGCCCACCACGATGCCGGGACCCCACGATCGTTGCCTCGGCGCCTCCCCGGCGGGCGTGCCCGCCATCACCCGTGCACACATGGCGGTGATGACGAGGACCAGCAGGCCGAGGGGGTACAGCGCCGTCGCCGTCGCAGCGCTGCCGTGGTGCAGGTCCGCGAGGAGAAAGGTCAGAAGGGTCGCACTGATCGCCCACACAGGCGCGTCGGCTCGGCTGACCACCGGCAGGGCCTCGAGCCGTCGGGTCACAGGCTCCAGCCACTGGTCCGCGTTCTCCGACGCGCCCCGGTTCGCCGCCCGGGCCAGGCCGAGACCCAGCCCCGCCAAGGCGAGCAGGCCGACCGCCGCCGCAGGCGCAGGGCGCTGAAGGTCGGCGAAGGTCCAGGCCGCAGGCAGCGGCTTCGACAGGTCCAACGCCGTTCGATAAACCTGCGCGTCGATGGTCAGCTCCAGCCGTCGGTCCCGAAGGTCCGGATCCAACCGGTATGCCGTGGCCAGCGCGTGTTGAGAGGCGAGCAGGCGGGCGGGTCCCGACGACGCCTCCAGGACGCCGAGGTTGAACCAGCCGAGGGCGTAGTCCGGGCGGGCGCCGACGGCCTGCCGGAAAGCACTGCGCGCCTCGGTCGGACGATCCAGGCGGGCCACCTGCACACCCAGGTCGTTCGCCGCGGGGTAGAGACCCGGGTCATTGTCCAGTGCCAGCTCGTTGAGCCGTAACGCCTCGGGGATGTCCCCCCTGCGGTCGGCGATGAAGCCGGCGGTCATCAGGGTGACGGGGCTCTGCGGATCCAGTTGCAGCGCCTGCTCCACCAGTTGGGACGCCCGTGCGGTGTTGCCCAACCCGAGGTGGGCGAGCGCCGCGTTGTTGTACAGCACTTCGGGAGCGGGGACGCTCAGCCACCGCTCCAGCCACGAGAGCGCCGTCTCGTAGTCCTCCACCGCCGCACGGAGCCGCTCCGTTTGGCGCTCCCCATCGGCCAACAGAGCGCTCGCGTGATACGACACGAGGGCGAAGCCCGCAGTTGCGCCGACACCCTCCTCGCTGGCCTGGTAGGCGTAGCCCGCGACGCCCACGTCGATCAGCCGCCGCAGCGTCGCCTCGGCCTCCGAAGATCGCCCCCCGGCGACCAGCGACGCCGCGCGGTCGAGCTGAGCCCAAGCCACCGCCAGGTCGTCGTCGTAGCGCAGCAGTCGGGTCTGCCGCGCGGCCACGGCGAACTGGGCCGCGGCTTCGTCATAGCGGTGTTGAAGGAACTCGATCTCGCCGAGCCGGAACGCGGGGAGCTCACTGCCGTCCCCGCGAGCTTCCGCCCATCGGACGACGAACCGCCGTGCCGCGGGCAGATCACCCGCCCAGCGCAGCAGGTTCTGCCAGTCGTCGGCCGCGGCGTCGCCATCGACGTCCTGCAGGACCTCATCACCTGCGGTGAGAAGGTCGGCCACCGCGCGCAATCGGGTGGGGTCGACGTCCGATGGATCACAGCCGAAGCCGTCGGGTCGGGCGCTGGTGTTGCTCGTGGACCAGTCCGCCAGCGCAGTGGCCGCGTGCCCCGCCAGCACGGCGTTGCGCCGCCAAGCCCATGAAGCGCATGCGGCGTGAGTGCCGGTGAGGCCCGCAACGTCCCGGTACTGCGGGATGAACGACAGGTCCTGCGCAGAACCACCGGCTCCGCCCTCCGGCCACAGCTGAGAACGCAACGGCTGCAGCCGGTTGGTCCCCAACGACAGGGCCGGGGTCACGTCCTCTAGGGTGTTCTCCCACGAGCGCTGCGGGTCTGGGATCAGCGCAGGACCCCGGGGGTAGGCCGCGGCGCCCAGGTCCGCCAGCCGACGGGCGGTGCGCTCGGCGTCGGCGAAACGACCAGCCTTCTCCTGGGCCGCGATCAGCGCCTCCAGCACCGGCCCGGGAGTGGGATCCGAGCCGGCGAGCGGGGTGAACAGCTCGATCGCCCGCTCCGGCTCACCCAGACCGATCAGTGCACGCCCCAGGCCAGCGGCGGCGTCCCGGTGCCCGCCGTGGTCGACCGCTCGGTTGTAGGCAGCCACCGCCTGCCGGAAATAGCGCCGGGCGGTGAACGGGGGGCCGCCGTCAAGGGACATCGCCGCAGCCAAGTACGCGTCGCCGAGCCCGGTAAGCGCCGCGACATCCGTGGGATGGCGGTCGACGAGCCGTTGCATCGTGGCCACGGCATCGGCCGTGGGCATCTCTGGGTCCTCTGGATACGGCCCTTCTGAGACGAGCCGCAGCTGCGCCTGACCGACCAGCCACCCGGAGGTCACATCACCCGGGCAAGCCTCCTCCGCCCGGCGCTGCTCTGTCGCCAGCGCGGTCGCCAACGCGGAGGAGTCACCCGGGGTCGCGTTCGCAACGATGGAAGCCTCGCCAACCACGAGCAGCAACAGGTTGAGTTGCGCTGCACAGCTCCCGTGTGTGCGTGCCCGGTGAAGCACGGCGAAGGCCGCCGGACCGGCGTTGTCCTCGGCATCCACCTGTTCGTCGTACAGCGTGGCCTGGGCGGCGAGCACGGCCAGTGCCGCCCCCAGGGCGGTCCAGGCGGAGGCACCTTCCCGCTCCGGAGGGTCACCGAGGAGGGGCTCCAGAGCGGGATACCGGTACGGGTAGTCGGGGTAGCCCCCGGACTTCTCGGCGAGTTGGCTGGAAAGCAACTCCCCTGACTTGAGGACTGCGAGCAGGGCCTGGGCGCGGTCAGGGCCCAGCGCCCGGTCCGCGTAGGGCCGCACATCCTCCACCGTCCGGATCTCCGCGTCGGCAGGCAGCCCAACCGGCACGTCGTGGCGGCTCGACCGTGCTGCCGGCGCGCCCGCGCCAGCAGTGACCTCCACCGACAGCCCAGCCGGGCGATCCGGCCGATCGCCCCCCAGGATGCTGAGCGGCGCGAGCCCCAGCACCAGCAGCATGCCGACGACGGCGGCGGTGAGCAAGGCGACCGACTGAGAGGCCCGGTTACCGACGGTCCGCACAGCGGATGAGAGCGTCCCGGACTCATCCGGCGGCGACCGGTCTTCGACGAGCTCTGGCTTCCCGGGCTGATCGGCGGGCTCACCAGCCGGCGGGCTGGGGGCGCCAGTACCCGACATCGGGTCACTGGGTGGCAAGGAACCCTCTCTCACGCAAGCCTCCTGACCACGCGGCGAGATGGCCGAGTCAGACGGCCGAGGACATCAAGCCACCCAGGCGCGCCATGACGCGGCGCCCGATCGGGTCGGTGTCGGGGCCGAGATCCCGGGTACGGCCGCTGACGTCTCGAGGAGCGTCGGCCAGGGCGGCCTCCAGTCAGATCGCGCGGAAAGTGCGTTCAGTCCGGTCAGTGTGGGTGCTGGGCGTCACGGCGTCGTCACGGTCGCGTCAATCGGAATCGCCGCGAACGCGGCGTTCTAGCCCCCATTCCGGCCAACCGCGCCCGCTCGGCTAGCGCGAACGTTGCAGCCCGCCCACCCGATCTCGCGGGTGAGGTCCTCGCGTGGCGCCCAGGCGTAGCGCGGCGAATGCGCGGAGGGGCGCACCCGCTGGGTGATGCCCCGGTGGGTGGTGGAAGTGGGCCCCACGGTGTTGGTCAGCGGTGAGTGACTCTGGCGCGACCAGAGCTGACTCTGCCACCTCCTCGACGGGCTTGGGTCGGATGGGCATGGCCATAGAGCTTCAAGAGAGGTAGCGGCGGTCGAAGACCCGCTCATTCATCGGGGGCCTCGATCAGAACCGCGCTGGCCAGCCGCAGCAGCGCTTTGGGGTCGGGAGAGTCCCCCGCGAGCGGGAGGTGCCCCCAACGGCCCGAAGAGACCGAGACATTCATCGACAACTTCCTCAACCGCCTAATGCGACGCTCATGAGCGTGTCCGCCTTAGGCCGGCAGCGTCATCAGCTGGTGCCACAATTAATCACGAGCTAGTCCGGCCGCGTCGGGCCGCGACTCAAGGCCAGACCAGCATCAGCGCCAGCGGCGCACTTGAGGTCCGCGGCCCAACGGATCACCCCATCAGTACCGGGGCTGACCTCCTATGGAGCCAGCATGCATGACCCTGACCAACGGCACCGGCCGGTCCCCGAGCAGGACGAAAGCTTGCCCAGTCAGTTTGTCGCGGCCAGCAGCGTGGCGCTCGACCTGCTGTGGTTGCGGGTTCCGCCGCCTACCGCCTCTTCCGATTGGCGGCCTGCTGTCACTCACCGCCCCGACTTTCGCATGGGTGGCCGAGGGGGCGGAGATCCCCACCGTGCCGACCCGCGCACCTCAAGGCGGCGGCCGGATCCCGCCCGGCAGAGATCCGTACGTGGGGGGTGGAACCGATCCTGATCATGGTTGTTCGCGCACCGGATCCACGGCGGCTCCGGGGTGCCGGACGCGAGTGTTGGCATCGTGGTGATCAAGATGTCATCGATAGTTCATACGCACTCGCGCTGGACAATGTCGTCCCACACGGACATGCCGACCTGTTGCTGACGATCTCAGGCATTGAGGAGGAATCAGCGCTCATCGAACGCATAGAGCCCGTCATCTTCAAGTCCGAGGAGACTGTCCCACTCTGGTCCTTGGATGGGCCTAGGCCAGGATGCGGTGGCTTCAATGAGCGGATAGCAACTTTGTCGTTGATGGGCGACGACAGTTTCCTTACCGACAAGGGAGGACGAACGGAGCTCACGGCCGCGCCCAATCAGTTCGGGAGCTACTTCACGGTATCGGCCAGTGACCAGACGGGGATCTCGATCATCGTTGGAGTCTGTGATTCTCAGTATTACGACTTGGGACTCGACATCACCTTCACCTTACGAGTGGCCGAGTATCACCATCTAGTCGGCTCGGCGGAGGATCCATACAAGATTGTCGGTGGAGGTGCCTCTGAATACTTCTTCACGATACAGTCCCCTGGGCCAGAGCAAGTGACTCAAGTCGAGAAGCCAGAGGAACCGCCGATCACACTAGGCATGTGCTGACGGCCACCCAAACATCATGAGCATGTAGAGATCTAGGCGTCGAGCCGATGCGCCGCAACTGGCCTTGAGCTGAGCGCCCGGCTCTTTCATGAGACCGGATGGAAGGAGGGTGCACTGACTGAGCGGCGCGGGGTCAGCTCCCGGGGGTGGCTGACATTCGGACCCCCCTCCTCCCGAAGCGGGTGCGGGTCGGCAAACTGACGACCGACGAGAGTCTCCCCTCACCCTCGGTCGGACGCTGACGAGCAGCTAGTGAGTTTGACCCTCCCACGATGCGACTTGGCGGGTTAGGCGGCCTCGAGGACGACTGTTGTTTCAATGCTGAGGACCGTTGGTCCATAGGTGTCGATGCCGTCATGGGCGTGCCGCACGAATGTGAAGGTGGCTGGGCCGGGGGCGAAGGGGGTGTCGGTGTCGCTCGTCAACGTGATGGTTGCAGTCTCTTTCTTGCCTGTGCACTGGATATCCGCAGTGGGTCCGCCGTATCTCGTAGCCGAGCCTTGGAGGAGCTGTGTGTCTTGCTCATCGGCCGACACGGCCACCGTGTACGGCTCCTCGAGGAAGCAGCGGTAGCGGATGGTGATATAGGCAGTCCCGGAACTGTCCACGACTGCATCGGTGACGCGGCCAGACCCCGCCGGAGCGGCAGCCACGGCAGGCATGAACCCGAGCAGGGTGAGGCCAACCAGTAGCGCCAGGATGCTCAGGTGTCGGGAGCGCACCAACGCTTGCCGGCTCGTGGCGCCGGCGGATGGCTGCATCGCAGTCATGTCCCGTCTCCTTCGTTGCTTCAGCCTCGAGATGGCTAGTCCGGCTTCAGACGCCATCAACGCTCCTCGTCTGTCGTGACGTGGAACAGGGACACTGGGCCCGAATCACCCCTATCCCGCGCCTCCGCTTCGGCTGAACCAGTATCCAACGACGGTGCCCGCGATGCCGGTGATTGGAGCAACATACGAGCCAAAATCTTGCGGGGTTACCCCGGAAAGTATTGCAATGACGGGCATCAGAACGACGGCGAAAACAAGGAGGTAGAGGGCAACGCTGCGTGCATTCCAGGCTGTTCTCTCAGCCTGACGTACTGCCATGTTGCCACCCTCGTTATAGGCGGCAGCAAGAGCGGAGTTGAGGGCTTCCCCAAACTCCACGCTCAACTGCTTCCTCCTTTCTATAGCATCGGCCCTTTCCTGAAGGAATTTCGCATCCTCCTCGGCCTCGCGTCGTTCACGCTCCTGCTTCTCCTCTAGAGTCTCCTTTTCGAGGGGTGGGGGATGGTAAGGCCCGCCTCCTTGTTCCGTCGCCCAGCGGAGTTCCGCCGCCTCGGCGCCGATGGCTATCAATGATTCCAATTCGAACTTAGAGAATGTTGGCGGGTCAGGAAGATCACCCCGGCGGTGCTTGATCCGACCGCTGTTCGCAGGCACGGCGGCCGGGGGGTGAGCAGTAGTCGTAGTCATGCAGATACTGTCCGACCAGATGCTTAGACCCGGTAGGGGTTCGGCTCTCGTCCGCATTGAACGCAGGCGGAGCCGGGACACCCCTGCCGTCGTTGAGGGTCTCAGCGCCAACGTCGCGAATCGTGCCCAGTGGCGTCTTCGCGCTACTGCGCCAGCGACCGGTCGACCGCCGCGTGCAGGCGCTGGTCCCACGGCGTTCCAACCCCGGATGGCGCATCTCTGATCTCGGTCGTCAGTCCGCACTGAGTCCGCAGGAGACTCGTCAGCGGCCAACAACAGCCAACAACGGCAAGTAGGTGTAGGCGCAGGTCAGTCGCGTAGTCGAGGGCCTAGCCGCAGGTCGGTGGCTCACGCTCAGATGATGTCGGGGATGACCACGTGCAGCCGGGAGCCGTCGGGCAGCATCGCGTCGACGAAGGGCTGGCTCATGTCGATCCGCCGTCCCGAGGTGCGCAGCATC
Organism: Geodermatophilus sp. SYSU D00710; assembly: GCF_054050195.1. Taxonomy (NCBI): domain Bacteria; kingdom Bacillati; phylum Actinomycetota; class Actinomycetes; order Geodermatophilales; family Geodermatophilaceae; genus Geodermatophilus; species Geodermatophilus sp. SYSU D00710. The sequence goes on along the minus strand of NZ_JBJGYX010000005.1, from coordinate 88,124 downwards.
CGCTCCACCAGGTCGGCCAGCTCCCCGGCGCCCAGGATGGTGGTGGTCAGCTCGCTGCGGCCACGGCGGGCCACGAACACCCGGCCCGGCTCGTTGACCCACACCTCCTCGACCTCGGGGTCGTCCAGCCAGCGCTGCAGCGGCCCGAACCCGGCCACCCGATCGAGCACGTCGCGCACCACCGCGTCGGGGTCACCGACCGGCGGCAGCGCCGAGGTCAGCGACCGCTCGGAGTAGTCGGCGACCACGTCGCGCACCAGCACCCGCACCGGCCCGGGGCCGGTGAACGGGTCCAGCCCGCGCCGGCGGATCAGCTCGCGGACCTCGCCGTCGACCACGTCGAGCGCACTCGTCGCGGGTCGGCACCACGCCCCGGTCTTCGCTGCTCGGCCTTGTTCAGACCGAGGAGAAACGACGAAGGAGATGCGGCGCTTGGAGCGCTAGAATGCATGCATGGCGACGATCCAGGTCCGGGATGTCCCTGAGGACGTCCACCGCACCTACCGGCGGCGTGCTGCGGAAGCCGGCATGAGCCTGCAGGAGTACCTGCTCGGCGAGTTGGTCGAGGGGGCGCGCGCCCAGACTCCGGCCGAGATCGTGGCGGAGGTCGAGCGACACCTGGAGCGGAGTGCCGGTGCAGGCTTCAGCACGTCGTCCTCGGCCGATCTGGTCCGCGCCGACCGCGACGACCGGTGAGGGTGCTCGACGCCTCTGTCGTCATCGATGCCATGGCCGTCACCGGACCCGCCGGTGATCGCGCCCGCTGGCTCGTCGCCGAGGAGTCGTGGCTGCACCTGCCTTCCGTGGCGGGCGCGGAGATCACCTCAGCGCTGCGCAGCATGGTCCTCCGCGGCCGGCTGAGCGCCGGTGACGCCCGCATCGCCGCAGTGCGCGCGTCACGGCTGCGCGCGCGGCGGTATCCGTTCGAGCCCTTCCTCGAGCGGGTGTGGGACCTGCGCGAGAACGTCACCGTCTACGACGCCTGGTACGTCGCGCTGGCCGAGGCCCTGGACGCACCTCTTGTGACCGCGGACGAGCGACTACGCCGCGCCGACGGTCCGCGCTGCCAGGTCCTCAGCCCCGAGGAGGCCCTCGCCGGCGCGTGAGCGTGCCGGTCTAGCGGTCGACGTAGCGGTCGGTCTCGACGACGAACTGGCCGGTGGCGGTGTTGGCGTCGACGAACTCCGGCAGCAGCGGGATCCGGACGGTCACCGTGGCGCACACCGAGAACTCCTCCCCCGGCGCCAGCGTCGGCTGGTACCCGCCGGCCGCCCCGCACGCGGCCCCGGCCGGCACGTAGGCCAGCCGCACGTCGGTCGCCTCCACCGACTGGTCGGCCACCGCCAGCTGCGCGGCGCGCTCGGCCCGCGCCAGCCCGGAGACGGCGTCCGGCGCGGTGGCCAGCGCGCGGCCGGCCTCCCGCGCGGCCGCGGTCGCGGCGAACACCCCGCGCTGCACCGCGGAGAACCCGGCCACCACGTAGACCAGTGGCACGAACACCACCAGCGCCACGAACACGAACTCGACCAGCGCCGAGCCCCGCTCCCCGGCGACCTGCCCGAGCCGGGCGCGCAACCACCTCACGGCGCCTCCTCCACCGCCCGGCCGGTGACCTCCAGCGGCAGCACGTCGCCCAGCCCGGCCAGCAGCGTCGGCACCGCGCCGGTGCAGCGCACCGTCACCAACACCAGCCCGGTCGGGTCGACCTCCTCGGCCGCGGTGCACACCAGCCCCTCGGCGGTGCCGGTCGACGTCGCCTGCGCCACCGTCGCCAGCGCCCGGCCGGTCGCCGCCGACGTCGGCACGTCCGCGTTGGCCGCGTACCGGGCACCCTCCTGCGCGCTGGCGGTCACCACGTTGCGCACGTGCACGTAGACGGCCACCTGCAGCACGGCCAGCAGCAGCACCACGACCAGCACCGACACGAGCACGAAGTCGACGACGGCACTGCCGCGCTCGCTGGTGAGGCGATGGAACGGCCTCACTGCAGGGGCCCGCCGCGAGCCTGCGAGCGGTGGGGAGCAGTGAGGTCCTTCATCCACCGGCCGTGACGGAGGCCAGCGCGTTCTGCACCGCCGACACGATCGCCTCGCGGAACGGCACCAGGATCGCCAGCACCAGCGCCGCGGTCATCACGGTGATCATCACCCAGCCGGGCACGTCGCCCCGCTCGGGATCGTCCTCACGAAGCCGCGCGGCCAGTGCCGCCGTGAGCGTGAGAAGCCAGGCCAGGGCCCGCATCCGTCGTCCTCCTCGGTCGTGCCGGCGCTCAGCGCGCCAGCGAGACGATGCTGATCAGCCCCGGGAACAGGGCGAACAGGACGGTGACCGGCAGCACCAAGAAGACGACCGGCACCATCATGGCGATCTCCTTGCGGCCGCCGGCCTCCAGCAGCCGGCGCTTGCCGGCCTCCCGGACATCGGCGGCCTGGGCGCGCAGCACCTCGGCCAGCGGGGTGCCGCGTTCGATGGCGACGAGCAGGCCGTCGACGAAGCGGGCCAGCGCGTCGACCGACGTCCGGTCGGCCACCTCCTGCAGCGCCTGCACCAGCGGGACGCCGGCGCGGGCCCGGCCGAGGGCACCGCCGAGCTCGCGGGCCAGCTCGCCGCCGGACAGCCGCGAGACCCGGGCGATGGCCGCGGTCGGGCTCTCCCCCGCGGTGACTGCCAGCGCCAGCAGCTCGGCGACCACCGGGAACTCCGCGAGCAGCAGCTCCTCGCGGCGGCGTACCTGCTGGGTCAGCCACCAGTCCCGCCCCAGGACGCCGCCGAGCAGCCCGCCCAGGCACAGCAGCGCGACCGACAGCACGTTGACGCTGCCGGCCAGCAGCGACGAGACGCCGGCCAGCAGCGCCGCGCCGAGCAACCCGAGCCCGCCCCAGACCACCTGCTCGACGCGCAGGTCCTCCACGGTCTGCTCCGCACCCAGGGCGTCGAGCCGGCGCCGGACCGCGGACCGGCCGCCGAGCACCCGGTCGACCAGCCGCGCCCCGTCGGCGACCAGCGGGCCGAACACCCGGCGGACGGCGACCAGCAGACCCGGCTCGGTCGCCGTCCCGAGCAGCCGCGACGGTGGTGGGGTGTCGTGGACGTACGGCGCCAGCCGGTCGACCAGCCGCACCGACCGGAACGGCGGCGCGAAGCCGACCACCAGCAGCAGGCCCGAGGCGGCCGCCAACCCGAGCAGCATGCCCGTCGAGGACGCGCTCATCGGAGCACCCGCACGTCCTGCGGTAGCCGCCCGATCCGCATCATCAGCCGGTAGGCCACCAGGCAGACCACGCCGCCGCCGAGCAGCAGCGCCGTGCCCAGCGGCGAGTCGTAGGCCGCCAGCGTCGTCGACTGGGTGGCCAGCAGCAGCAGGACCGCCCAGGGCGCGCCGACGGCCAGCCGGGCGGCCTGCACGACCCAGCCCTGCCGGGTCTCCAGCTCGGCGCGGGCGCGGGCGTCCTCGCGCAGGAAGGTCGCCAGGGTCCGCAGCACCCGGCCGAGGTCGGAGCCGCCCACCTCGCGCGCCACGCGCAGCGTCTCGACGATACGGTCGCCGACCGGGTCGGCGAGGTCGGCCTTGAGCCGGTCGAGGCTCTCGCCGAACCGGCCGCTGGACCGGTGGTCCACGGCGAAGCGGGCGAACGGCGGGCGCAGCACCTCGGGCCCGCGGACCGCCAGGGCCGACAGCGCCTCGGGCAGCGACAGCCCGGCCCGCACGGCCGACGCCAGGTTGTCCACGACCTCCGGCCACACCTCCCGCAGGTCGGCGCGGCGGCGGGCGGCCAGCCGGCGCACCTGCACGTGCGGCAGCACGAACCCGAACACGCCGAAGGCGAGGCTCACGCTGACCGTGCCCGTGGTGAGGAGGACGACGACGGTGGCCAGCAGCCCGAGCCCGGCCTGCAGCGCCACGAGCTGGGCGGGGTTGATGCCGGTCAGGCCGGCCTCGGCGAGCAGCCGGGCCCGGCGGCCGGGCGGGCGGGGGCCGGAGCGACGCTGCGGCGCCCGCGGCCCGCTGCGCCAGACCAGCAGCAGGCCGACACCCAGCAGCAGCCCCAGGAGGGCTCCGGTCACCGGCCCGCCTCCAGCAGCGCGGGCAGGTCGAACCCGGCCGCGGCGAAGCGCTCGGCGTGCGGCGGGAACCCCTCGGCCCGGACCAGCCGGCCCCCGCGGGTGGTGAAGACGTCGGCCAGCTCCACCACGCCACCTTCGGCGCGGCCGGGCACCGCCACGATCTCGCGGACCCGTCGCTGCCCCGAGGCCTCGGTCGCCACGTGCACGACCAGGTCGACGCTCGCGGCCACGGTCGGGACGACGAAGGCGTGGCCGATGTTGTCGCCGGCCAGCAGCGGGAGCGTGCACATCTTGACCACGGCCTCGCGGGCGCTGTTGGCGTGCAGCGTGCACATGCCGGGCAGACCGCTGTTGAGCGCGATGAGCAGATCGAGGCACTCCTCCTGCCGCACCTCGCCGACGACGATCCGCGAGGGCCGCATCCGCAGCGCCTCCTTGACCAGCCGGCGCAGCGGGATCTCGCCGGCTCCCTCGAGGTTGGGCTGGCGGGTCTGCATCGCGACGACGTCGGGGAGCGGAACGCGGAGCTCGAAGACCTCCTCGCAGGTGATCACCCGCTCCCGTGCCGGGATCGCCGCGCAGAGGGTGTTGAGCAGCGTGGTCTTGCCGGCCTGCGTGCCGCCGGAGACCAGCACGTTGAGCCCGGCGGCGACCGCGGCCTCCAGGAACCGGGCGGCCTGCACGGTCAGCGTCCCGGTGGCCACCAGCTCGTCGAGCGAGTGCGCCTGCAGCACGAACTTGCGGATGTTGACCGCCATGTGCCGGCGGGTGATGTCGGGGATGACCACGTGCAGCCGGGAGCCGTCGGGCAGCATCGCGTCGACGAAGGGCTGGCTCATGTCGATCCGCCGTCCCGAGGTGCGCAGCATCCGCTCCACCAGGTCGGCCAGCTCCCCGGCGCCCAGGATGGTGGTGGTCAGCTCGCTGCGGCCACGGCGGGCCACGAACACCCGGCCCGGCTCGTTGACCCACACCTCCTCGACCTCGGGGTCGTCCAGCCAGCGCTGCAGCGGCCCGAACCCGGCCACCCGATCGAGCACGTCGCGCACCACCGCGTCGGGGTCACCGACCGGCGGCAGCGCCGAGGTCAGCGACCGCTCGGAGTAGTCGGCGACCACGTCGCGCACCAGCACCCGCACCGGCCCGGGGTCGGTGAACGGGTCCAGCCCGCGCCGGCGGATCAGCTCGCGGACCTCGCCGTCGACCACGTCGAGCGCACTCGTCGGCACTGGACCCCCGTCACACCCCGTTTCAGAACGGGAGCGACCGTAGGTCGACTCCGGGCGTGGACGGGAGCCCGGTCAACCGATCTGTGGACAGCCCGCACCGGCGCCATCCGGTCGGGTGACCCGCCCCCGGGTGGCCCGAGTGTGTGCGCCGACGCCGCACGCGGAGCCAGGGAACCCGGCGCCGGCGCACACGCTCGGCCCGAGGCTCAGGCGCGCCGGACGGTCAGCTGCGGCCGGTGCGCCAGGCTCTGCGCCACCACGCAGTACCGCTCGGTCAGTTCCGCCAGCCGGGCCAGCGCGGCGTCGTCGGCGTCGGTGTCCAGCTCGGCGTCCACGGTGATCGGCCCGAGCCCGACCGGCACCGACCTGTCGACGCCCAGTGTGCCGCGCGGGTCGAGGTCGGCCGAGGCGGTCAGCCGGCCCGAGCGGACCTCGAGCCCCATCGCGGTGGCCACGCTGCGCATCGTCACCCCGGCGCAGGCCAGCAGCGCCTGCAGCAGCATGTCACCGGAGCAGGCGTCGCTGCCGTCACCGCCGGTGGAGGGGTGCAGCCCGGCGCGGGCGGGCCCGGCCCAGGTCTGCACGGTCGCGGTGATGCCGGGGGCGGAGAAGTCGGCCTCGGCGGACATCCGCGCGCAGGCCGATCCCGGGTCGTCGCGGTAGCGCTGCTTGAGCGGTGCCTGCAGTTCCCGCAGCTGGACGGCGTCCATCCGGATCCCCCTCGTGGTGTCGAGCCCCCATGCTCACGACCCGGCGACCGGCGCGCCAACGGAGTCCGCACTGAGGGGATGGACGTCCCCCGGCGCCGGGGTCATCATCGCGACGTGCCCACGAGGTCGGCCAAGGAGCGCGCCGGCACCGGGTCCGACCAGGTCACGGTGACGACGGACTCCGTGCGGCCCGCGGAGGCGTTCTCCTTCTGGCAGGACCTGATCTGCGACACCTTCGTCCAGCTCTCCGCGTCCCCCACCACCGAGCTCCCCTTCCGCGGCCGGATCGCGCACGGCGTGGTCGGCGACGTCGAGCTCACCACGGTCCGGGCCAGCGGCCAGCACGTGCAGCGCACCCGCCGGCTGATCGCCCGCAGCAACGAGGAGTACGTGCTGGCCAGCATCCAGCTGGCCGGGCGGGGGATCGTCTCGCAGGACGACCGCGAGGCCCGGCTGGTGCCCGGGGCGATGGCCTTCTACGACAGCACCCGGCCCTACACGCTGCACTTCGACGGCGCCTTCGAGCAGCTCGTCGTCCAGGTGCCGCGGCGGGTGCTGCCCGCCGGCCCCCTGGCCGGGGCGACCGCGGTGACGCTGGGCGCCGACAGCAGCGCCCGGCTGGTGGCCGACTTCCTCCGCGGCCTGGCCCGGCAGCAGGCGACCGACCCGGCCGGGACGGCGGCGCTGGCCCCGCACGCGCTCGGGCTGCTCACCTCGGCCCTGGGACTGGCCGCCGGGACCGGGCCGCCCCCGGGCGCGGCCGCCCTGGACCGCGAGCGGGTGCTGGCCCACCTCGCCGCCCACCACACCGACCCCCGGCTCTGCGCCGACGGGGTGGCCGCGGCCTGCCACCTCTCCCGGCGCAGCCTGTTCCGGCTCTTCGAGTGCGAGCCGGAGGGGCTCGGCGACGTGCTGCGCCGGCTGCGGGTCACCGCCGCCCAGCGCCTGCTCCACACCGCGCCGGCACTGCCCCTGGCCACCGTCGCCGCCCGGTCCGGCTTCGGCGGGGAGGCCTCCTTCCACCGCGCCTTCCGCGCCGTCACCGGGACCACCCCGGCGGCCTACCGGCGGGCGGTCACCGGCCGGCCCTGAGGCGCGGCCGGACCTGGCACGCACCGACAGGGACCTGGCACGGACCGCGAGTCCGCCTGCGCGCGGTCGGCTCACCGTGGTCGCACGCCCGCAGCCGGCGGGCCCGTCGCAGGAGGACCGCATGAGCGTCCCCGACAGCTCCGCTCCCGTCCGCCCGGTGCGCGCGGCCGCCGTCCAGGCCGAGCCGCGGTGGCTCGACCTCGACGCCGGGGTGGACCAGGTCGTCGACCTGATCGGCGAGGCGGCCGGCAACGGCGCCGACCTGGTGGCCTTCGGGGAGACGTTCGTCCCCGGCTACCCGTGGTGGATCTGGCTGGACTCGCCGGCGTGGGGCATGCAGTTCGTCGCCCGCTACGCCGCGAACTCGATGACCCGCGACGGCGAGCACATGCGCCGGATCGCTGCCGCGGCCGGACGGCACGGCGTGCACGTCGTCCTGGGCTTCGCCGAGCGGGCCGGCGGCAGCCTCTACATGTCGCAGGCCTTCATCGACGACGCCGGCACCGTGGTCTCGGTGCGCCGCAAGCTCAAGCCGACCCACGTCGAGCGGAGCGTCTTCGGCGAGGGCGACGGCAGCGACATCCAGGTGCACGAGACCGCGCTCGGCCGGCTCGGGGCGCTCAACTGCTGGGAGCACTTCCAGCCGCTGACGAAGTACGCGATGTACAGCATGGGCGAGCAGATCCACGTCGCCTCCTGGCCCAGCTTCTCGATCTACCGCGGGGCGGCCACGGCGCTGGGCCCGGAGGTGAACACCGCGGCCAGCCGGGTGTACGCGGTGGAGGGGCAGACCTTCGTCCTCGCGCCGTGCTCGGTCATCGGGCAGGCCGCCCACGACCTGTTCGCCGACACCGAGGCCAAGCGGCAGCTGCTGCTGCAGGGCGGCGGGTTCACCCGGATCTACGGCCCCGAGGGCACCGAGCTCGCCGAGCCGCTGCCCGAGGACGCCGAGGGCATCCTCTACGCCGACCTCGACCCCGCGCTCATCGCGATCGCCAAGTCCGCCGCCGACCCGGTCGGGCACTACTCGCGCCCCGACGTCTTCCGACTGTTGTTCAACGGCGCGCCCAACCGGGTGGTGGTGACCCCGGAGCAGGCCCCGGGGCGCCCGCCCGTGGAGCTGCCCGAGCCCAGCGACCTGGTGCCCGCCGACGCCTCGGCCCTCGAGCAGGTGGGCCGGCCGTGAGCCTCGAGCCGCCGGTCCCGTCGCACCGCGGCGTCTGGCACCCCCGGGATCCCGACCCGGCGGTGGCCGCCGCGGACGCCGAGGTCGCGGCGCTGCTCCGCCGCCTGGCGGGGGCCATCGACGGCACGGGCCGGCTCACCGCCGTGGTGTTCACCTCCCGGGCCGAGCCGGGACGTCGGGTCGCGGGGACCCGGCTCCTCGTCCGGGGGCCAGGGAGAGCCGGCCGGCGCGTCGTCCGGTGAGGAACCGCCCGGCCGCGGCGTGCCCCCACCGCTGCGGCCGGGCCCGACACGCCGGGGCACCGGGAACAGATCCGGCGCGGCGCGTGCTCCAGCCCACAGTCCCCGACGCCGCCCGTGAGGAGACCGCCCGAGCATGCCGACGACCCTCCTGCACCGGGACCCCGACACCTCCTCCTCCCACCGCCCGGTGCGCCGGCGCTCCCGGGCTCCCCGCCGGCTGGTCGCGCTCGGCGTCGCCGCCGGGGTCGCCGTCCCGGTCGGGCTGGTCGTGGCCGACCGGGTCGCGGACTGGACGGCGCCGTTCGAGCAGGAGGTCGCCGACCGCAGCACTCCCCCGCTGTTGCTGGCGCTGGAGGACCTCGCCGAGTACCGCGCCGCCACCGGGACCTTCCAGGTCGTGATCGACCAGGAGCGCGACACCGCCTGGGTGCCCTCGGTGATCAGCGGCGAGCGCGTGCAGTTCCTGGCCACCGGCAGCGTCGACGCCTCGGTCGACTTCTCCGGCATCGGCGAGGGGGACGTCGAGCTCTCCGCCGACGGCGAGTCGGCCACCATCACCCTCCCCGCCCCGGAGCTGGGCCAGGCGCGGGTGGACCCCGAGCAGAGCCGGGTGCTCGACCGCGACCGCGGCCTGGTCGAGCGGCTCGGCGACGCGCTCGCCGACGACCCGACCGACGAGAGCGCGCTGTTCGCGCTCGCCGAGGACCGGCTGGAGTCGGCCGCCGCCGAGAGCGACCTGGGCGAGCGCGCCGAGGCCAACACCCGCGACATGCTCACCACGCTGGCGGGCTCCCTCGGCGTGGACAGCGTCACGGTCACCTTCGAGCCCGCGCCCGGCGCCACCGGCTGACCCGCGGCGGCCCCGCCGGGCTGCCCCACCACCGGCGTTCCCAGGGACGTCGCATGCATCCACCCTGCTCAGCGCCCTCCCCGAGTGTGACGCAGAGCACAGTCGATCACACAGAACGCGCTCCCTCGGCCTCCGGTCCCGGTGCTAGCTTCCGCCGGCTTCCGAGACCGAGGAGAACCGCGTGAGGCGACGTACACCCCTCGCGGCCGTGCTGTGCACCGCCGCGTCCTCGCTGGTGCTGGCGGCCGGCCCGGCCGCCGCCGCACCCAGCGCCGGCCCCGGGGAGCTCTGCCAGGACGGCAACTGGTTCGTCATCCAGTACGAGGCGACCTACGACGGCGCCACCGGCGCGGCTGACGGCGCCTACGAGCGCGCCGTCCCCACCACCGGCGGCTGCGCCAGCAGTTGGGCGCACGGCGACGGCCGGCTGTCGCCCGCGGCGATCGCGGCCCAGTGCCGGACCGGGATCGAGGCCCGCTTCGGGCCCTACCCGATCACGGTCCGCTTCGCCCAGACGTACGTGCTCCAGAACCGCGCCGACTGCATCGAGGTCATGAGCGGTGTGGCGCACGGCGAGATCGACCCGGGACGCGCGCCGCTGTTCCCGGGTGGCACCCGATGATCCCCGTCCTGAGGAGGACCTCCCCGATGAAGACCCTCGCCCGCACCGGCCTCGTGGCGGCCGCCGCCCTCGCCGCCGTCGTCACCGGCGCCACCTCCGCGTCGGCGGCCCCGTCCAGCGGCTCGGGTACCGCCCCCGTCGCCAACCCGGCACAGGCCTGCGCGACCATCCAGAACACCGTGGCCGAGTACGGCGGCACCCTCGACGACTTCCGCTACAGCTCGTGCGTCAAGACCCTGGCCGGGCGGGTGCCCACCGTCGAAGGCGCCGGGGACCCGTACGGGCAGTGCGAGGTCTACGAGCAGGAGGGGTTGATCTCCTACCCCTACACGTTCTACGCCGAAGGCGGGCCCTTCCCGTCGCTGCGGGCCAACAGCCGGGAGCAGTGCGCCCGCGCGCTGTACGCGTACCACACGATCGCCTCGGCCTTCCCCGAGCAGCCCTGACCCGGGCGACGACCCACCCGAGCCCCGCCGGTGCCCGCACCGGCGGGGCTCGGTGCGTCCCGGTCAGCCTCGGCGGCTCAGCTGCCGGCGCGTGCGCGGCCGGGGCACGGCCGCCGACGGCGACGGACGGCCCGCGGCCCGCTCGAGCAGCAGCGCCTCGGCGTCGGTGCGCTCCAGCGGCCGGGCGAAGAGGAAACCCTGGGCGGTGTCGCAGGACCCCTCGGCCAGCAGCCGCGCCTGGTGCTCGTGCTCCACGCCCTCGGCCAGCACCTCCAACCCCAGCGTGCGGCCCAGCTCGATGGTGCCGCGCACGATCGCCGGCAGCGGCTCGCCCTCGGCGATCCCGTGGACGAACGAGCGGTCGATCTTGAGCACGTCCACGGTGAACTGCTGGAGGTGCGCCAGCGACGAGTAGCCGGTGCCGAAGTCGTCGAGCGCCAGCCGGACACCCAGCGCCCGCAGCGCCGCCAGGGACGCGGCCGCCCGCTCCGGGTCGTCCACCAGCGCGGTCTCGGTCACCTCGAGCACCAGCGCGGAGGCCGGCAGGCCGCTGTCGGCCAGCGCGGCCGCGACGGCACCCACCAGGTCCGGCGAGGTCAGCTGGGTGGCCGACACGTTGACCGCCATCGTCAGGTCACCGGCGCCGCGGTGGGCCTGCCGCCACGCGGCCCCGGTGGCGCAGACCTCGCGCAGCACCCACGCGCCGATCGGGCCCATGAGGCCCGCGGCCTCGGCCACCGGCACGAACCGGTCGGGCCCCACCGGGCCCAGGCGCGGGGAGTCCCAGCGCAGCAGTCCCTCGAAGCCGGTCACCCGCCGGTCGGCCAGGGCGACCACGGGCTGGTAGACCAGCCGGAACTCCCCACCGGCCAGCGCGCCGCCCAGCTCCCGCTCCAGCTCGCGGGCCGCCTGCACCGCGGCGCGCATGCCGGGCTCGAACACCCGCACGCAGTTGCCGCCGTCGAGCTCGGCGGTGTACATCGCGAGGTCGGCGTCGCCGATCAGCGACCCGGCGCCCACCTCGCCCCGGCCGACGGCGACGCCCACGCTCACCGACAGCGTCACCGGCCCGGCGTCGAGCTGCACCGGCCGGCGCAGCACCTCGACCACGCGCGCGGACGTGGCCAGCGCCTCGTCGTCCCCTCCGCCGGCCTGCTCGACCAGCACGGCGAACTCGTCACCGCCCCGCCGGGCCACGGTGTCGTCGGCCCGCACCGCCGCGCGCAGCCGGGCGGCCACCTCGCGCAGCAGCGCGTCCCCGGCGGCGTGGCCGAGGGTGTCGTTGACCGTCTTGAAGCCGTCGATGTCCAGGCAGACGACCGCGGCCGAGCCGCCGCCGCGCACCGTGCGCAGCAGCGCCTGCTGGACGCGGTCGGCGAACAGCTCCCGGTTGGCCAGGCCGGTCAGGCCGTCGTGCAGGGCGGAGTGCGCCAGGGCCTCCTCGGCGCGGCGGCGGCCGGTCACGTCGGTGACGTGCACGACGACGCCGCCGACGTCGGGGTCGTCACCCAGGTCGACCAGCCGGACGCCGAGCCAGCGGTCCTCGCCGCGCCAGCGGGCGGGCACCTCGGCGTCGACCACCGTGCCGGCCGCCTCGAGCGCCCGGTCGAAGACCCGCTGGGCCTGCTCGAGGTCGAGGCCGGCCAGCCGCACCGCCTCCCCCGCGCTGTGCCCGCGCAGCGGGGCCGTCCCGAGCACCGCCGCCATCGGCGCGGGGTCGCTGAGCAGCCGGCCGTCGCGGGAGACCACCAGCACCGCGTCGGAGGAGTGGGCGGCGAGCTTGGCCGCGTGGCGCTCCCGCGAGCGCAGCAGCGCCCGGGCCGCCGCCTCGCGGCGCACCAGCAGCGCGGCGCGGAGGAACACCAGCGCGGTGAGCACCACCATGCCGGCGAGGATCGCCACCGGGTCGCCCGCGCCGCCGCCCGCGTGGACGGCGAGGTCGGTCGTGGGCGGCACCAGCAGCGCGCCGAGGCACACGGCCAGCCGCGCCAGACCCGACCGCCGGGACGGCGCGGGCGCGGTCCCGGACGCCGCCAGGGAGCCCGGCAGCCAGGTGGCGACCGCCAGCAGCACGCTGCCGAGCACCCAGCCGGCGTCGAGCAGGGAGCCGAAGCTGTCGGCGTCGGCGTGCAGCAGGTAGGCGACGTCGGAGAACAGCCAGCACGCGCAGGCGGCCGCCACCACCAGCGACGTCCGCTCCCCCTGCCGCCGGGTGGCCAGCAGGCGCACGACCAGTCCGATCAGCGCCGCGTCGAGCGCGGGGTAGCAGGCGAGCGCGATGCGGGTGGGCAGGTCCAGCGACGCGTCCCCGACCGTCGCGGCGATCGACACCTCCCACACCACCAGGAGGACGGCGACGAAGACGACCAGCGCGTCGATCCAGCCGGCCACCTGCTCGTCGCGGTCGTCGGTGTGGCTGCGGGCGAGCAGGGCCAACCCGATCGCCAGCGCGACGTAACCGGCGAGGTAGACGGCGTCGGCCGGGCCGGCCCCCGTGCCCGACCCGGTGGAGGAGGCCTGCACCTGCCACAGCACGTCGCCGACGGCGGAGAGGGTCGCGCCGGCGGCGATGCACGATGCGGCCGGGCGACGGCTCCCCCGCGCGGCCCCGCCCCAGGCGGCGACGACGGTGAGCCCGACGACGCCGAAGTAGAGCGCGGTGCCCGCGGTGCTGCCCGACCAGGCGGCCAGTGCCCACAGCACCAGCGCGACCGGGACGACGGCCGCGCCGAGGACCGCCCGGCGCAGGACCGCAGGGGGGACGGCGACGCTGCCGACGCGGACGCTGGTCGATGACACGGTCTGCGCATCGGCGTGGAACGGAACGGTCTGGAACCCTTCCGGTCGCCGGTCCCCCGCGGGGGTGACCCCGGGTCAGCTCCCCGGGCGCAGCACCGCCACCACCACGTGCGGCCCCGGCTCGCGCAGCGCCGTCCCGAGCTGGTCGGCGAGGTCCTCGGCGGTCTCGGCGCGGGTCGCCGGCACGCCCATGCCGGTGGCCAGCGCGACGAAGTCCAGGGCCGGTCCGCCGAGGTCGAGCAGCTGCCCGGCCCGCTCGCCGCCGCCGGTGGCGCCCACCCGGGACAACTCGCCCTGCAGGATCGCGTAGGAGGCGTTGTCGTAGAGGACGACGGTGACGTCGAGCTGCTCGCGGGCCATCGTCCACAGCGCCTGGACGGTGTACATGGCGCTGCCGTCGGCCTGCAGGGCGACCACGGGCCGGTCGGGGCAGGCCACCGCCGCGCCGACCGCCATCGGCAGCCCGTCGCCGATCGCGCCGCCGGTGAGCGCCAGCCAGTCGTGCCGCGGCGCGCCGGAGGTCAGCTCGGCCAGCCCGATCCCGGAGGTGATGGCCTCGTCGACCACGACCGCCCGCTCGGGCAGCAGGGCGCCGACCACCGCCGACACCGTCCGTGGCGCGAGGCGCCCGGTCGGGAGCTCCGGGCGGGATGCCTCCAGCAGCTCCGGCTCGGCACCGGCGGCGACCTCCCCGGCCAGCTCCTGCAGCGCCGCGACGCCGTCCTCACCCGGTGCGGAGAGGACGTGCACCGTGCAGTCCTCGGGCACCGGCGTGCCCGGCGTGCCCGGGTAGCCGAAGAAGTGCACCGGCGAGGTGGCCCCGGCCAGCACCAGGTGCCGCGTGCCGGCGAGCGCCTTGATCGCCACCTCCGGCGGGTAGGGCAGCTTGTCCACGGCGGGCAGCCCCGCGCCGCGCACCGTGCGCGCGGGGAAGGTCTCGGACAGGAGCCGCGCGCCGGTGCCCGCGGCCACCCGGGCCGCGGCCAGCAGGCCGGCCTCGGACGCCACGACGTCGTCGCCGACGAAGAGCACGGTGGACTCCCCCGACCGCAGCACCGACGCCGCCGCGGACACCGCGGCGGCGGGCACCCGCGGGCGGGGGCGCGCCGCCGGGGGGTCGGCCACGGCCGCGCCGTCGGACCACGACACGTCGGCCGGGAGCACCAGCGTGGCGATCTCGCCGCGGGCGGCCGCGGCGACGGCGTCCACGGCGTCGGCGGCGACGTCCTCGGGGGCCAGCGAGCGGCGCACCCAGCGCGACACGGTGCCGGCCAGCGCGTCGATGTCGGACTCCAGCGGCGCGTCCAGGCGCTTGTGCGAGCGGGCGTGGTCGCCGACGACGTTCACCATCGGCGTCCGGCCGCGGCGGGCGTTGTGCAGGTTGGCCAGCCCGTTGCCCAGGCCCGGGCCGAGGTGCAGCAGCGTGGCGGCGGGCCGGCCGGTCATGCGGGCCCAGCCGTCGGCGGCGCCGGTGGCCACGCCCTCGAAGAGGGTGAGCACGCCGCGCATCTCCGGGACGTCGTCGAGCGCAGCGACGAAGTGCATCTCCGACGTGCCGGGGTTGGCGAAGCAGACGTCGACGCCGGCGTCGACGAGGGTGCGGATGAGAGCCTGGGCGCCGTTCACCGGGAGACGTGCACCTCGGTCACCTCGTAGTGGGTCATCGTGGCGCCACCGGTGGCGAAGGAGGCGATGTCCTTGGCCCCGGCCTTGCCCTCCTCGGAGGCGAACGCCGCGCCCATCGCCTCCTCGGAGTCGAAGTCGAGCTCCGCGACGAGGTAGGGCGCGGGGTGCGAGGGGTCCAGGGAGTGCGGCCGGCCGGTGGTGAAGCGCACCAGGCCCGGCATCTGCACGGTCAGCGGGACGTGCGTGTCCCGGTAGTGGGCGTCGAACGCCGCCGGGTCCTCGGGCTGCCCGTAGCTGACGACGAGCCTGTGCACCATCTGCGCCACTCCTGGGGGTCGGGCCGGGCGCCGCGCCCGGTCGGCCCCACCCTGTCAGGCGCGGCCCCGTCCCCGCGACCTCAGAAGGTGATCACCAGCCGCCCGCGTACGCCGCCGACGGCGAGCACCCGGTGGGCCTCGGGCGCCTCCTCGGGCGTGAACGTGCGGGCCACCCGCAGGGTCAGGGCGCCGGACTCCACCTGCTCGCGCAGCCGGTCGAGGGCCGTCGCGTTCTCCGCGTAGTGGCGCACCCGCGTGGGGAAGGCCTCGACCCGGCCCGAGCCGTCGCCGCGGTAGCCGCGCACCGTGGCCAGCCGGCCGCCGTCGCGGATCGCCGGCAGCACGTGGGCGTCCTGCACCGAGCCGTCGGCCAGCCCGTCGACGCCGTCGGGGAACTCGGCGCGGATCCGGTCGGCCACGTCGTCGCCGCGCCGGACGACGACGTCGGCGCCGAGGTCGCGCACCAGCTGCTCGTCGGCCTCGGAGGCGTCGGCGACGACGGTCAGCCCGTCTGCCTTCGCCAGTTGTACGACGTAGCCGCCGTAGGCACCGGCCGCGCCGGTCACCGCGATCACCGACCCCGGCGGCAGGGCCAGGTGGTCGAGCGAGAGCCGGGCGGTGAGGGCGTTCATCGGCAGCGTCGAGGCGGCGACGGCGTCGGCGCCCGCCGGCACCCGGGCCACCGAGGCCGCCGGCAGCACGAGGTCCTCGCGGTAGCCGCCGTGCGCGCCGGTGGGCACGACGATGCCCATGACCGCGTCGCCCACCGCGACCCGGTCGACGTCCTCGCCGACCTCGACCACCTCACCGGCGGCGTCCATGCCCGGGACCCACGGCGGGGTCTTCACCGGGTCGCGCCCGGCGTAGGCACCCTCGCGCAGGTGGGTGTCGGTCGGGCTGACCGCCGCGGCCCGCACTCGCACCCGCACCTGGCCGGGCCCGAGGGGCTCCTCCGGGACGTCGACGACGGAGAGGGCCTCGGGCCCGCCGAACTCGGTCACTCCCACGGCTCGCACGCCCCGACCTTAGGGGCCTGCCGCGTCGTGACGTCACGGGACTTGCGGGTGACGTCACGGTGGTGTCATGATGACGCCATGGACCTCACGCCGTACGTCGAGCAGCTCCGCCGGGAGCTGGCGCTGGCCGCCGCGCCGGGCGGTGAGGAGGCGCAGGCCCTCGCCGAGCAGCTCACCGCCCCGCTGGAGTCCTCGGTGCGGCTGGCCCTGCTCAGCGCACTGTCCGCGGCGGCGGAGGAGATCACCGGCCAGCTCGCCCCCGGCTCGGTCGACGTGCGGCTGCGGGGCAGCGACATCGGCTTCGTCGTCACCCCTCCCCCGGCCGAGGAGCACCCGCCCGCGCCGACTCCCGAGGGGGTCGTCCCCGACGCCGACGACGGCAGCACCATCCGCATCACCCTGCGGCTGCCCGAGACGCTCAAGGTCCGCGTCGAGGAGGCCGCCGCCCGCCTCGGCTCGTCGGTGAACACCTGGCTGGTCCGGGTCGTGGCCGACGCCGTCGCCCGGGCCGACCGTCCCCCGGCCGCCGAGCCGCGCCGTTCGCGCTGGTCGGCGGGCCAGTCCTACACCGGCTGGGTCCGCTAGCCCGCACACCGCACACCGCACACGCACGCCCGCACCCCCGGCCGACCGGCCGGGGGCCGATCCGGCACGCCCGGGAGGCGCCGCCATGCCCACCTTCGACACCCCCGACCCGATCACCGCCCGCATCGACGTCGCCGCCGGCAGCGTCCGCGTCCGGGCCACCGACGAGCCCGTCACGGTGGTCGACGTCCGGCCGCACGACGACCGCAGCAGCGCCGACGTCCAGGCCGCCGAGCAGGCCACCGTCACCTGCGCCGACGGGCACCTGCTGGTCCGCACCACCGGCCGGCCGCGGCTGCTGTTCCTCGGCTCCGGCGGCGAGGTCGACGTCGACGTGGCGCTGCCCGAGGGCTCGTCGGTCGAGGTGCGGACGACGGCCGGCGGGATCTCCTGCTCCGGCCGGCTGGGCCGCGCCGCCCTCGAGAGCCGCCACGGCGACCTCCGGCTCGACTCGGCCGCCGGGCTGCGGGCCCGCACCAGCAGCGGCGGCATCACCGTCGGCGCCGTCTCCGGTGACGCGGTCGCGCAGACCGACTACGGCGACGTGCGGATCGGCCGCACCGACGGCGACACCCGGCTGCGGACCAACTGCGGTGACGTCACCGTCGACCACACCGCCGGCTCGCTGCTCGGGAGCACCAGCTACGGGAAGGTGCGCGTGGGCGAGGCGGTGCGGGGGTCGCTGGTGCTCGAGACCGCCTACGGCGAGGTCGAGGCGGGCATCGCCGCGGGCACCGCGGCCTGGCTGGACCTGCAGTCGGCCTCGGGCAGCATCCGCAACGAGCTCACCGCCGCCGACGGCCCCGAGGACGCCACCGGCACCGTGCAGCTCAAGGCGCGCACCGCCTACGGCGACATCCTCGTCCGCCGGGCCTGAGGAGGACCGGGATGACCGCCGCCACCGCCGCCATAGCCGTCACCGGCCTGCGCAAGGCCTTCGGCCCGACGACCGTCCTCGACGGGCTGGACCTGACCGTGCCCGAGGGCACCGTCTACGCCCTGCTCGGCCCCAACGGGGCCGGCAAGACCACCACCGTCGACGTCCTCTCGACGCTCCTCCCGGCCGACGAGGGCGAGGTCCGCGTCGCCGGGCACGACCTGCACCGGGAGCCGGACGCGGTGCGCGCCGCGATCGCGCTGACCGGCCAGTTCTCCGCCGTCGACACCCTGCTCACCGGCGCCGAGAACCTGAGGCTCATGGCCGACCTGCACCACCTCGGCCGGGAGGAGGGCCGCCGCCGCGCCGCCGAGCTGCTCGCCCGGTTCGACCTGACCGACGCGGCGGGGAGGCCGCCGGCCACCTACTCCGGTGGCATGCGCCGCCGGCTGGACCTGGCGATGGGCCTCATGGCCCGCCCACGGGTGGTCTTCCTCGACGAGCCGACGACCGGGCTCGACCCGCGCAGCCGGCGGGCGATGTGGGACGCCGTCCGCGATCTGGTGGCCGGCGGCGTCACGGTCCTGCTCACCACGCAGTACCTCGAGGAGGCCGACCAGCTCGCCGACCGCATCGGCGTCCTGGACGGCGGCCGGCTGGTGGCCGAGGGCACCGCCGACGAGCTCAAGCGGCTGGTCCCCGGCGCGTCGGTACGGCTGCGCTTCCCCGACGCCGCGGCGCTCGGGCGGGCCGCCCGCGCCCTGCCGACCGGCACCGCCGACCCCGCGGCGCTGGTCCTCGAGGTCCCCGGCGACGGCAGCGTGCCCGCGCTGCGGGCGCTGCTCGACCGGCTCGACGACGCCGGCGTCGAGGCCGCCGACCTGACTGTGCACACCCCCGACCTGGACGACGTCTTCCTGGCCCTGACCGGCCGGCCGGCTCCCGAGGAGGTGGCCTCGTGACCACCCTGGCCCTCACGCTGAGCGACTCCGCCACCATGCTGCGACGCAATCTGAGGCGCGCCGTGCGCTACCCCGGGCTGACGGTGATCGTGGCCGCGCTGCCGATCGTCTTCCTGCTGCTGTTCGTCTACGTCTTCGGCGGGACGCTCGGCGCCGGGCTGGGCGCTCCGTCCGGCGGCCGGGCGGAGTACGTCACCTACGTCGTCCCCGGCATCCTCGTGCTGGCCATCACCGGCGGCGCGCAGGGCACGGCGATCGGGATCGCCATGGACATGACCGAGGGCATCATCGCCCGGTTCCGCACCATGTCGATCGCCCGGGCGTCGGTGCTCACCGGGCACGTCGTCGGCGCCGTGCTCCAGACGCTGGTCGGGCTGGCGCTCGTCCTCGCCGTCGCGCTGCTGGTCGGCTTCCGGCCGGACGCGACCGCCCGGGAGTGGCTGGCGACGGTCGGCGTCCTGGCGATGACCTCCTTCGCGCTGTCCTGGCTGTCGGTGGCCATGGGGCTGTGGACGAGGACGGTCGAGGCGGCCAGCAACCTGCCGATGCCGCTGATGCTCCTGCCGTTCTTCAGCAGCGGCTTCGTGCCGGTCGAGTCGATGCCCGGCTGGCTGCGCTGGTTCGCCGAGCACCAGCCGTTCACGCCGATCGTCGAGACGCTGCGCGGCCTGCTCACCGGGACGGCGATCGGCTCCTCCGCCCTGCTCGCGGTGGCCTGGTGCGCCGGCATCGCGCTGGTCGGCCACCTGTGGGCCCGGGCGGGCTACGAGCGCCGCCCACCGCGCTGAGCCGGCGGGCGGCCCGGGACCGGACCGGTCCCGGGCCGCCGCTGCTCAGCGGCGCAGGCCGTACTCCCGGAGCAGGCCGCGGCTGATGATCGTCTTCTGGATCTCGCTGGTGCCCTCGCCGATGAGCAGGAACGGCGCCTCGCGCATGAGCCGCTCGATCTCGTACTCCTTGGAGTAGCCGTACCCGCCGTGGATGCGGAACGACTGGGTGGTCACCTCGGCGCAGTACTCGCTGGCCAGCAGCTTCGCCATGCCGGCCTCGACGTCGTTGCGCCGGCCGGCGTCCTTGAGGCGGGCGGCGTTGACCATCATCAGGTGGGCGGCCTCGACCTTGGTGGCCATCTCGGCGAGCTGGAACGCGATCGCCTGGTGCTGCACGATCGGCTTGCCGAAGGTCTCCCGCTGCTGCGCGTACTCGACGGCGAGCTCGAAGGCGCGGATGGAGATGCCGCAGGCGCGGGCGGCGACGTTCACCCGGCCCACCTCGACGCCGTCCATCATCTGCGCGAAGCCACGGCCGGGCTCCCCGCCGAGGACCATGTCCGCGCCGATGCGGTAGCCGTCGAACACCAGCTCGGTGGTGTCGACGCCCTTGTAGCCCATCTTGTCGATCTTGCCGGGGATGGTCAGGCCCGGAGCGACGGTGCCGAAGCCGGCGGGCTTCTCCACCAGGAAGGTGGTCAGGTTCTGGTGCGGCTTGTCCGCGCCCAGGTCGGTGCGCACCAGCGCCGCGACCAGCGTGGAGGAGCCGCCGTTGGTCAGCCACATCTTCTGGCCGTCGATGACGTAGTCGTCGCCGTCCCGCACGGCCTTGGTCCGGATGCCCGCGACGTCGGACCCCAGGCCCGGCTCGGACATCGAGAACGCGCCGCGCACCTCGCCGGTGGCCATCCGCGGGAGGAAGTGCTCCTTCTGCTCCTGCGTGCCGTGCTGGCGGATCATGTAGGCGACGATGAAGTGGGTGTTGATGACGCCCGAGACGCTCATCCAGCCGCGGGCGATCTCCTCGACCACCAGCGCGTAGGTGAGCAGCGACTCGCCGAGACCGCCGTACTCCTCGGGGATCATCAGCCCGAAGATGCCCAGCTCCTTGAGCCCGTCGACGATCTCCTGCGGGTAGACGTCGCCGTGCTCGAGCTCCTGGGCGTGCGGGATGATCTCCTTGTCCACGAAGCTGCGGACCGTCGACAGGATCTCCTGCTGGATGTCGGTCAGGTCGGCGGTCTGCGCCAGTCGGGCCACGTCTGCTCCTCCGGGACTCCGGTGTCCGTGTTACCGGCGAGTATGGGCCACCCCCCGGGCACCGTCGCCGTGTCCCGGGTCACCACCGGGACGCGGCGACGGGCCTCGCAGGGTGCCTCCGTCAGCCCTCCGGCGGGGTGAACGACGACGTGCGCGACATGCCCGCGGCGCGGCCCTTGCCCGCGACGACCAGCGCCATCTTGCGGCTGGCCTCGTCGATCATCTCGTCGCCGAGCATCGCCGAGCCCTTCTTCCCGCCGGCCTCCGACGTGTACCAGTCGTAGGCGTCGAGGATGAGCTCGGCGTGGTCGTAGTCCTCCTGCGACGGCGCGTAGATCTCGTTGGCGGCGTCGATCTGCCCCGGGTGCAGCACCCACTTGCCGTCGAACCCGAGGACGGCGGAGCGCTTGGCCACCTCGCGGAAGGCGTCGACGTCGCGGACCTGCAGGAAGGGCCCGTCGATCGCCTGCACGCCGCGGGCACGGGCGGCCATGAGGATGGTCATGAGGATGTGGTGGAACGGGTCGCCCGGGTAGTCGGGGTGCAGCGCACCGACCACCAGCGAGCGCATGCCGATGCTGGCCATGAAGTCGGCCGGGCCGAAGATGATCGTCTCGATCCGGGGGCTGGCGAAGGCGATGTCATCGACGTTGATGAGCCCCTGCGCGGTCTCGATCTGCGCCTCGATGCCGATCCGCCCGACCTCCAGGCCGTTGGTCTTCTCGATCTGGGTGAGCAGCAGGTCCAGCGCCCGCACCTGGGCCGCGTCGGCGACCTTGGGCAGCATGATGCAGTCGAGCTCGGCGCCGGCGCCCTCGACCACCTCGACGACGTCGCGGTAGGTCCACTCCGTCGTCCAGTCGTTGACCCGGACCGTGCGGATCCGCTCACCCCAGCCGCCCTCGTTGAGCGCCGCGACGATGTTCTTGCGCGCGCCCGGCTTGGCCAGCGGCGCGACGGCGTCCTCGAGGTCGAGGAACACCTGGTCGGCCGGCAGGCCCTTGGCCTTCTCCAGGAAGCGCGGGTTGCTGCCCGGGACGGCCAGGTTGGAACGGCGGGATCGGAGCTCGGCCACGGTGCCTCCAGTGGTGATCGTTGATCGGAGGGTAGTGACGGCCCGTCGGCCCCCTCGCAGGGTCCCGCCACGAGCGGCGGTCGGCCTCCCTGTGGGGGCCCGCCGCGAGCTTGCGAGCGGTGGGGGGCAGGGAGGTCCTTGCAGGGGGGCGAGGGGGTCCTTCGTCAGGTGACCGGCTCCACCGGCGTCACCGGCCGGCCCGCGCGGACCACCAGCGCCACCCCGGCGACGACGGCGACCATGCCCGGCAGCGCGAGCAGCGGCGGGGTCTGCTGCAGCAGCACCAGCGCGACCAGCAGCGCCCCGGGCACCTCGAGCAGCACCGCCAGCCCGACCACCGTGGGCCCGACCGTGGACAGCACCAGGTTGAGCAGGGTGTGCCCGAGGATCTGGGCGCACACGGTGATCGCGGCGATCAGCCACCAGTCGCGGGCGCTGAACCCGGCGAGCGGGGTGGTGGTCACCAGCGCGGCCAGGGCCAGCACGACCGCACAGGTGGAGTAGCAGACGACCGAGTAGGCCGACGTCGCCAGCCGGGTGCGCGCCCGGGCGCCGGCCAGCATGTACCCGCCGGCGCAGATCGCGCCGAGCAGCGCCAGCCCGTCACCGGCCAGCGCCTCCAGGCTCACCGCGACGTCGACCCCGGCGATCAGCGCCGCGCCGACGACGGCCAGCGCCAGCCCGACCCACACCTGCGCGGGCAGCCGCACGCCGGAGACCCGCGCGGCCAGCGCCGTCCAGACCGGCGTCGTGGTGACCAGCGCGGTCGACGCGGCGACGGTGGTCATCGACAGGCTGGGCAGCCACGCGGCGAAGTGCGCGGCGAGAAACAGCCCGGCCACGACCGACGTCGTCAGGTCCCGCGGCCGCAGGCCGGTCAGGGTGGCCCGCTCGCGGCCCAGCAGCACCGGCACGAGCAGCGCCGCGCCGGCGGCGTTGCGCCAGAAGGCGATCGCGAGGAACGAGGCGGTCACCATCGCGGTCAGCGGCCCGGAGAACGAGATCCCGACGACGGCGACCGCCATGAGCCCGACGTCGCGGGCGCCCGGGCGGTGCACCGCCCACGGGTCGACCGCGCCTGCCCCTCGGCCCTGCTGCAGGGTCCCGCCGCGAGCCTGCGAGTGGTGGGGGGCAGCAGGGTCCTTCATGGCACGCGGATGCGACCGGCTGCCACCGGCACCACCGCGCCGGCCACCGTGGCCGTGGACGCCCGGCCGCCCTCGGCGGTGACGGTGCAGCGCAGGACCGACGGCCGGCCCATCGCCTCGCCCTGGCGCACGGTGTAGGACGACGTGCCCTCCGGCGCCAGCAGCCCGGAGGCGACCAGCCACACGCCGGCGCCCAGCGCGGCCGACCCGGTCGCCGGGTCCTCGTTCCAGCGGAGGTCGTCGGCGAAGACCCGGGCGTAGGCGGTCGAGGTCGCGGCGTCCCAGGAGAGCACCGAGACGCCCTCCCCCACGCCGAGCGTGGCCAGCGCCGCCGGCTGCGGGGCGGCGTGGTCGACGACGCCGGGGTGCACGGCCAGGAAGGTCCACGGCAGGCCGCACCCGGCCACCCCCGCCGGCACGCCGACGACGTCGGCCGCGGCCAGCCCCAGGGCCTCCGCGAGCACCGCCGGGTCGGGGCCGTCCTCGGAGGTCGGCCGGCCGCCGGTGAGGGTGGCGCCGTCCTCGGTGACCTCGATGGGCAGCACCCCGGCCCCGCACTCCTGGTGCAGCGTGCCCGCGGGCAGCCGGCCCGTGCGCACCAGCGTGTGCGCCGCGCCGACGCTCGGGTGCCCGGCGAAGGGCAGCTCGGCGTGGGGAGTGAAGATGCGGACCCGGTACGACGCGCCGGGCTCGGTCGGCGCGCAGAGGAACGACGTCTCCGACAGCGCGAACTCGTCGGCCAGCGCCTGGCACTGCTCCGTGGTCAGGTCGTCGGCGTCGAACACCACCGCCAGCGGGTTGCCCGCGAACGCCCGCGGGGCGAAGACGTCGACGACCTCGTACTCCACGGAACCCGGGGTGGCCACGGCCCGACGGTAACCTCACGAACCGTGAGCACGGTGACCAGGGCGTACGTCGCGCGGCTCGCCGGGCTCCCCGTGTTCGACCCCAACGGCGACCGCGTCGGGCGGGTGCGCGACCTGGTCGTGGCGCTGCGGGTGGGCACCGCCAGCCCCCGGGTGCTGGGCCTGGTCGTGGAGGTGGTGGCCCGCCGCCGCATCTTCGTGCCGATGGGCCGGGTCACCACGGTCGACCCCGGGGCGATCGTGCTGTCGTCGGGCACGCTCAACCTCAAGCGGTTCGAGCAGCGGCGCGGGGAGACGCTGGTGCTCGGCGAGCTGCTCGACCGCACGGTCACCATCCGCGAGACCGGCCGGCCCGCCACCGTCGTCGACGCGGGGATGGAGCAGACCCGCACCGGCGAGTGGGAGATCACCCGGCTCGCCGTGCAGGAGCCCGGCCGGCTGGGCCGCCGGGGGCAGCTGCACCAGCTGGCCTGGGACGAGGTGGTGGGCCTGGCGCTGCCCGAGAGCGGGCAGGGCGCCGAGACGCTCATCGCCACCTACCGCGAGCTCAACGCCGCCGACCTCGCCCACGCGCTGCAGGACCTGCCGATCAAGCGGCGGCACGAGGTGGCCGGGGCCCTCGACGACCAGCGGCTGGCCGACGTGCTCGGCGAGCTGCCCGAGACCGAGCAGATGGCGATCCTGCAGACCCTCGAGGAGGCCCGCGCCGCCGACGTCCTCGAGGAGATGGACCCCGACGACGCCGCCGACCTGCTCTCCGAGCTGTCCAACGTCGACCGCAACCGGCTGCTGGAGCTCATGGAGCCCGACGAGGCCGAGCCGGTGCGCCAGCTGCTGCAGTACTCCGAGGACACCGCCGGCGGGATCATGACCAGCGAGCCGGTGATCCTCACGCCCGACGCGACCATCGCCGAGGCGCTGGCCCGGGTGCGCGAGCCCGAGCTCACCCCGTCGCTGGCCAGCCAGGTCTACGTCTGCCGCCCGCCCTCGGCCACCCCGACCGGGCGCTACCTCGGACTCGCGCACATCCAGCGGCTGCTCCGCGAGCCGCCGTCGGCGCTGGTCAGCGGCGTGCTCGACGACCTCGAGCCGCTGCGGCCCGAGGCGCCGCTGGCCGAGGTCACCCGGTACTTCGCCACCTACAACCTGGTCGCGGCACCCGTGGTCGACGACCGCGGCCGGCTGGTGGGCGCGGTCAGCGTCGACGACGTCCTCGACCACCTGCTCCCCGAGAACTGGCGCGAGCGGTCCCGCCGTGGCTGACGGCCGGCGGCTCGACGTCCCCCGCGGCTCGCCCCGCGGCCTGGGCAGCTACCTGCGGCTGGACCCCGACGCGGTCGGCCGGTTCGCCGAGGCCATCGCCCGGTTCCTCGGCACCGGCCGCTTCCTCGCCGTCCAGACGATCATCGTGGTGCTCTGGATCGCGCTCAACGTGTTCGCCGTGCGGCTGCGCTGGGACCCCTACCCGTTCATCCTGCTCAACCTGGCCTTCTCCACCCAGGCCGCGTACGCCGCGCCGCTGATCCTGCTGGCCCAGAACCGGCAGGCCGACCGCGACCGCGTGCAGGCCGAGGAGGACCGGGCCCGCGCCGCGCAGACCCGCGCCGACACCGAGTACGTCGCCCGCGAGCTGGCCGCCCTGCGCCTGGCGATCGGCGAGGTGGCCACCCGCGACTTCATCCGCGGCGAGCTCACCCGCCTCGTCGACAGCTTCCCGGCCGAGGAGCGGGAGAAGAAGGGGAAGAAGCGGCACAAGGACGTCGCCCAGCCGGCCCTGGCCGACCCCGCGACGTAGCGCACCGTTTCGTCGTCCCCCTGCGGCATCCTGCGGGGCGTGCGCGCACACACGGTGGTGCCCTCGCCGATGGGGCCGCTGACCGTCGTCACCGACGACGGCGTGCTCGTGCGCCTGTACCTCTCCCCGCCGGACCCCCGGGCCGAGATCGGCGCGCGGGACGACGCCGCCCTCGCCGGCGCCGCCGGCCAGCTCGGCGAGTACCTCGCCGGCGACCGGGAGGCCTTCGACCTGCCGCTGCGGCCGGTGGGCAGCGACTTCGAGCTGGCCGTCTGGCAGCAGCTCGCCGGCATCCCCTACGGCGAGACGCGCAGCTACGGCGCGGTCGCGGCGGCCGTCGGCGAGCCCGGCGGCGCGCAGGCCGTGGGCCTGGCCTGCGGGCGCAACCCGCTGGCCGTCGTCGTCCCCTGCCACCGGGTCGTCGGCGCCGACGGCAGTCTGGTCGGCTTCGGCGGCGGACTCGCCCGCAAGCGCTTCCTGCTCGACCTCGAGCAGCGCGACAGCCGGTTGTTCTGACCCGGCCGCCGGTCAGGTCCCGGCGGAGCCGGCCCCGGGCCCGTCGTCGGGCTCGGTCATCTCAGCTGCCCAGGACGTGCACGAGCGCCCCGGTGGCGCCGGCGGCCACCAGGACGACGACGAACGGGGCGCGCAGCGCGAGCGCGACCGCGGCGACGGCCAGCCCGGCCAGCCGGCCGTCGACGACCAGGTCGCGCCCCGCGGCGACCGCCTGCACCGCCACGAGCGCGGCCAGCAGCGCGGCCGGGACGAAGGTGACCATGCGGGTGACCCAGGGCCGCTCGACCCACGCCGCGGGCACCGACAGCCCGGCGAGCTTGAGCAGGTAGCAGCCCAGCGACCCGGCCAGCACCACCGCCCACAGCGTCCCGCTGCTCACGCCGCCGCCTCCTGCCGGGGCCGGCCGGCCAGCGCGACCGCGACGACGGCGGTCACCACCTGCACGCCCGGCGGCACGAAGGGGGTGAGCGCCAGCGCCACGGCCGCACCGCCGAGCGCGACCCGTCGGGCGACAGCGGGCTCCTCGGCGCCGGTGCGCAGCCGCGGCCAGAGCAGGGCGAGGAAGGCGGCGGGGACGACGGCGTCGAGCGCCGCCTGCGCGGTCTCCCCCAGCGCCGCGGCACCGAGCGCGCCGACCAGCGTGGTGGTGTTCCAGACCGTGAAGATCGTCGCGCCGCCGGCGAGGAACGCCAGCCGGGCCAGCGTGCGGTCGGGGGCGGCCACGGCCAGCGCCGTCGTCTCGTCGATGACCCAGTGCGCCGTGCCCAGCCGGCGCAGCAGGCCGCGCGGGGCGAGCAGCGGGGCCAGCCGGACGCCGTAGACGGTGTTGCGGGTGCCGAGCAGCAGCGCGCTGCCGACCGCCGCGGCCGCGCCACCGCCGGCGCCGAGCACGCCGACGAGGGCGAACTGGGAGGCGCCGGTGAACATCAGCAGCGACATCGCCAGCGCCTGCCAGGGGTCGAGACCCGCGGCGTCGGCGGCCGCGCCGAAGGCCACCCCGTAGAGGCCGACGGCGACACCGAGCCCGATCGCGTCACGCAGGACGGCGGCGCGGGCGGATCCGGACACGGGACCCGAGGCTAGTGACCGGCCGCGGAGGGGAAGCAGGGCGCCCGGCAGCGCGTTGACCTGCACGGGTGCGTCGCGCCGGACTGCGCAGTACGTCACCCCCGCGCCGGGCGGCACCCGGTGCCGACCGCCGTACAGTGGCAGGTGGCCCGCGGAGCTGGTCCCCGCCGTGTGCGGCAGGCCGCAGCCGGGTCCCCCCGTCGAAGGAGACACACACCCCCATGTCCGACACGCTGACCGGCTCGCCGGCGCTCGACGCCGTCAACGCCGCTCTGGCCACCGTCCAGGACCCGGAGATCAACCGCCCGCTGACCGAGCTCGGCATGGTCAAGGACGTGCAGATCGGCGTCGGCGGCGACCCGGGTGCCGTGCGGGTCGAGGTCTACCTGACCGTGGCCGGCTGCCCGATGCGCGAGACGATCACCAACCGCGTCACCACCGCGGTGTCCGCCGTCGCCGGCGTGACCTCGGTGCAGGTGGGCCTCGACGTGATGAGCGACGAGCAGCGCGCCGAGCTGCGCCGGACCGTGCGCGGCACCGACACCGCCGAGCCGGTCATCCCCTTCGCCCAGCCGGGCTCGCTGACCCGCGTCTACGCCGTCGCCTCCGGCAAGGGCGGCGTGGGCAAGTCCAGCGTCACGGTCAACCTGGCCGCCGCGCTGGCCAAGCGCGGCCTGTCGGTGGGCGTCGTGGACGCCGACATCTACGGCCACTCGGTGCCGCGCATGCTGGGCGTCGACGACAAGCCGACCCAGGTCGACAACATGATCATGCCGCCGCAGTCGATGGGCGTGAAGGTCATCTCGATCGGCATGTTCACCCCGGGCAACACCCCGGTCGTGTGGCGCGGGCCGATGCTGCACCGGGCGCTGCAGCAGTTCCTCGCCGACGTGTGGTGGGGCGACCTCGACGTCCTGCTGCTCGACCTGCCGCCCGGCACCGGCGACGTCGCGATCTCCATCGCCCAGCTGCTGCCCAACGCCGAGATCCTCGTGGTGACCACGCCGCAGCAGGCCGCCGCCGAGGTGGCCGAGCGGGCCGGCGCGATCGCCACGCAGACCCACCAGCAGGTGGTCGGCGTCATCGAGAACATGTCCTGGCTGGAGCTGCCCGACGGCTCGCGCATGGAGGTCTTCGGCTCCGGCGGCGGCCAGGCGGTCTCCGACGCGCTGACCCGCACGCTCGGCGCCCGGGTCCCGCTGCTGGGCCAGATCCCGCTCGACACCCGGCTGCGCGAGTCCGGCGACGCCGGCGCGCCGATCGTGCTCGCCGAGCCCGGGACGCCCGCCGCGCAGGCGCTGACGAGCATCGCCGACTCCCTCGCCGTCCGGCAGCGCGGCCTGTCGGGCATGTCGCTGGGGCTCACCCCCGTCCGCCGCTGACGCAGCGGCACGCAGAACGGCCCGGCTCCCGCGTGGGTGCCGGGCCGTTCTGCGTAGCGGGGCCGGCTACCTGGCGTCGACGTCCAACGGGGGCCGCACGGCGGGCTCGCGCCGCACCGCGGCCGGCGGCTTGACCAGGCTCGCCGCGGTCGCACCGGCGGGCACGCCCGCCCCGCCGGCGCTGCCGCGGCGCACCGGCGGGGCGTCGTCGTCCTCGAACAGCTGCTGCCGGATGAACGTCTTCGGGTGGTACTTGCGCAGGTCGAGGTCGCGCAGGCCGGCGAGCTCCTCACCCAGCGAGTCGTCGACCTGCGCGCGCACCCCGGTCAGCGCGGTGCGGACCTTCTTCAGGCCGGCCGCGGCGTCGCGGGCCAGGGTGGGCAGCCGCTCGGGACCGAAGATGAACAGCGCAGCGAGGGCGAGGACCACGATCTCGCCCCAGCCGATCGAGTCGAACACGTGCCGATCCCTCCTCCGTGGACCCAGCGTAGTTCGGCCCCGCTGCCGGGTCCCGCCGCGAGCCTGCGAGTGGCGGGGGGCAGCGGGGTCCTTCGTCAGGCCTGGTCGAGCGTCGCCTGCACCGTCGTGGAGGACCCGTTGCGGATCAGCTCGATGGTCACCGCGTCACCGGGCCGGTGCGCGTCGATGGCCACCACGAGCTCCTCGGAGCTGCCGACCGGCACGTCGTCGACGGCGATGACCACGTCCTGCTCCCGGATCCCCGCGGCGGCCGCGGCGCTCTCGGGCTCCACGTTGAGCACCAGGGCGCCGTCGCGGGTGCCGTCGGTGACCGACCGCGTGTTGACGCCGAGCGAGGCGTGCACCGCCACGCCGGTGGAGATCAGCTGCTCGGCGATGTCGCGGGCGGTGTCGATCGGGATGGCGAAGCCCAGGCCGACGCTGCCGCCGCCCAGCGAGGCGATCGCGGTGTTGATGCCGATGACCGCGCCGGTGGCGTCGACCAGCGCGCCGCCGGAGTTGCCCGGGTTGATCGGGGCGTCGGTCTGCACGGCGCTGATGACCGCGTTGGTGTCGCTGCCCTCCCCCGCCAGCCGCACCGGCCGGTCGAGGGCGCTGACGATCCCGCTGGTGACGGTGCCGGCCAGCCCCAGGGGGGAGCCGATGGCCACCACCGGGTCGCCGACGACGACGTCGTCGGAGCTGCCCAGCGAGGCGGTGACCAGGCCGGGCCGGTCGACCTTGAGGACGGCGAGGTCGCTGGCCGGGTCGCGGCCGACGATGCGCGCCTCGGACCCGGTGCCGTCGCTGAACACCGCGCGGATCCCGGCGCCCTCGACGCCGTCGGCGCCGGAGATGACGTGGTTGTTGGTGACGATGTAGCCGTTCTCACCGTCGACGACGACGCCCGAGCCCGTGGCGCCGGCCTCGCCGATGCGCACCTCGATCGACACCACCGCCGGCGTCACCCGCTCGGCGATGTCGGCCACCGACCCGGGCTCGCGGGTGACGGCGTCGTCGGTCTCCGAGAGGGTCGTGCCCGGCGCGAGCAGCGGGGTCTCCGCGGCCTCGCGGGTGAGCAGGTAGCCGACGCCGCCGCCGAGCGCCCCCGCCAGCAGCACGGCCAACAGCACGAGCGCGGCCACCCGCACCGACAGGTCGCGCAGCCGCAGCTTGCGGCGGCCCTTGCGGTCGACGACGACCGGGCCCTCCTGCTCGGCCTCCTCCTCGAACACCGCCGGACCGGTGAGGCCGGCCGGGGCGTGCGGGTCGCGCCAGGGGTCGCTGCGGGCGTCGGACTTCCACCACGGCCCGGCCGAGGTCCGCCGCCGGCCGGGGCGCCCGCCGGGCGGCTCCTGCAGGCCGCCCTGCCCGGCCGGGGCGCGGAAGGCCCGCAGCACGGCCTCCGGCGGCGGCGGGGCGACCGGCCGCGGCGGCGGGGTGGGCCGGTCCCCGGCGAAGCTGCCGGCGACGGCGGCCGGGCGCCCGAAGGCGGCCTGCTGCGCGGGGCTCGGCGGCGGGGCCGGCTGCACGGCGGGACGCCGGCGCTCGGGCGGGTCGAACGGACCGGCGGCGCCGGCGGGACGGGCGAAGACCGCGTCGTCGTCGGCCGGCCGGCCGGGGTCGGCGGCGCGCGGGGCGTCGACCGGGGGACGGACGACGGCCTCGACGGTGCGGTCGCCGTCGTCGGATCCGGGCTGCCGGGCGTCGGGGGGCGTCACGGGTACAGGATCCTCCCCCGGCCCGGCAGGCCGGTGCGGCGGGATCGGGTGTGGCGGCTCAGGGCGCGCCGCCGGCCGGGTCCTGCGGCGCGGACGAGATCACCGTCCGCACCACCGGCGGCACCACCTCGGTGCGCTCGTCGGGACCGGACCCGTCGGCCACCGACGCCGGCGTCGGGCCGGGCGGGACGGTGCCGACGTCGGGCAGGTTGAGCGCGAGCACGGCGACGCCCAGGCTCAGCGCGAGGAAGGTGCCGGCCACGCCGCGGCGCAGCCAGCGCGCCTGGTGCGGTGCGGCGCCGTGTGCGGGCGGGTCGTCGAGTGCGATGGTCCACCGCCCCGACGAGTCGGTGACGGTCAGCTGCCCGGGCCCCGCGGCGACCGTGCCCAGGCCGCCGGAGCCGGGGACGTCGGCGGTGAAGGGGATGGCGCACAGCCGGGAGAGCAGGTCGCCGGGGACGGCGACGTCGGCGGCGGTGTGCAGCGCCTCCTTGGCCTCCCGCTGGGCCTGCACCAGCATCCGGCACTCGGCGCAGCCGGCCAGGTGGCGGGCGGCGCGGGCGGCCGGGCCGCTGCCCAGCTCGCCGTCGACCAGGGCCGCGATCGCCTCCTGCGCGAGGTGGCTCTCCGGCAGGCTCATGCCGGGGCTCCCGGTGCCGCGACCCCCCGCGGGGCGAGGTGGGCCAGGGCCTGCCGCAGCTGCACGCGGCCGCGGTGGATCCGGCTGCGCACGGTGCCGAGCTTGATGCCGAGGGTGGCCGCGATCTCCTCGTACGTCAGGCCCTCGATGTCGCACAGGACGACGGCGACGCGGAACTCCGGCGGCAGCGCGTCCAGCGCCGCCTGCACCTGCGGGTCGAGGTGGGTGTCGGCGTAGACCTGCTCGGGGCTGGGCGCGGTGCCGGGCAGCCGCTCGGTGTCCTCGGGCAGCGCGTCGAACCGGATCCGCTGCCGGCGGCGGACCATGTCGAGGAACAGGTTCGTGGTGATCCGGTGCAGCCAACCCTCGAAGGTGCCCGGCGAGAAGTCCGCGAGCGAGCGGAACACCCGGACGAAGGTCTCCTGGGTGAGGTCCTCGGCGTCCTGGGCGTTGCCCGAGAGACGGTAGGCGAGCCGGTAGACCCGGGCGGAGTGGTCCCGGACGACCTGCTCCCAGGTGGGCGCGACCCACACCTCGCCGGCGCCGGACGCGTCCGGCCGGTCGGCGGTGGCGGGGACGGGGGCCTCGGGCACGTCGTCAGTATCGCGGACGCGCACGCTGCCGGCCTCCCCCGCAGGCTGGGAGGGGAGGGCGGCACGCTCGGGTGTCACGACGGGAGCAACGGACGGCGGATCACCGGGTGTTCCCGTTCACAGGCACCTCACAGGTCGGGGTCACACCTCCGGGTCCCGGGTCGCGGCACCGGCGGCCTCTACCCTCGGCCGGTGATGAGCGCCGAGGGACCCCCGTCGCACACGGGCGGCACCGGCGGCGCCGCGTGGGCCGACCGGTACGCCACCGAGGACCCCGTCCTCGCCGCCGCCCGCGCCCGGGCCGGCGCGCTGGGCGGACCGCCGCCGGTGGGGCCGGCGGTCGGGGCCACCCTGGCCGTGCTGGCGGCGGGGAGCAACGCCCGCACGGTGGTCTCCATCGGCAGCGGCGGCGGGGTGGCCGGCCTGTGGCTGCTGCGCGGCATGCGCCCCGACGGCGTCCTCACCGTGCTCGACACCGATCCCGAGCAGCTGCGGGCGGCCCGGCGGACCCTGGCCGAGGCCGGTGTCCCGCCCGGCCGGACCCGGCTGATCTTCGGCACGCCGGCCGAGGTGCTGCCCCGGCTGTCCCCCGGCGCCTACGACCTGGTGGTCTGCGCCGCTCCGCCCACCGAGTGGTCGGCGCACCTGGGCGCCGTCGTCGGGCTGGTCCGCGCCGGGGGCACGCTGGCCTGCCACGGGCTGCTCGCCGGGGACCGCATCGGCGACCGCTCGGCCCGCGACCCGCAGACGGTGGCCTGGCGCGAGCTGGCCCGCACCGTGCGCGAGGACGAGCAGCTGACCTCCGCCGTCCTGCCGGTCGGGGCGGGCCTGCTGCTGGCCACCCGCCGGCCGTAGCGGTCAGCTCCCGAACGGGTGCTCGGCCAGCGGCTCCCACGGGCCGCCGAGGTAGCGCCAGAGCCCGAGCCCGCGGGCCGGCACCGCGTGCGGCGTGAAGCCGGCCGCGAGCCGGTCGCGCAGCCGCCGGGCGACCTCCGGCTCGACCTTGTTCTGCACGGTCACGTGGGCCGACAGGCGCTGGCGGTCCTGCCGGGTCAGCCAGGGGTCGAACTCCGCGGCCAGGCCGGCGTGCAGCGCCGAGAGCTCGTCGGACCGCAGCCGGTAGGCCACGCCGCGCCCGAGCAGCTGCAGGCCGGTCACCTCGACGTCGAACGGCGGCCGGTCGGCGGCCCGGGCCAGCGCCGCGTCGACGGCGGGCCGCTGCTCCCCGGGCAGGGCGTGGAACAGGGTCACGTGCGCGGCCAGGTGGTTGCGGTCGGCCGGGAAGTGCTCGGCGCGCAGCCGGTCGAAGCGCGCCTGCGCCTCCGATCCGAGCAGCAGCGTGACGACCAGGGGCCGGGGGTCGGTCACCTGCTAGACGACGGCGCGGGCGCCCTTGCCCAGGACCGCCACACCTCCGGCGCTGACGTGGTAGTGCTCCCGGTCGGCGTCGGTGTCGACGCCGATGCGGGCCCACGGCGGCACGACGACGTTCTTGTCGAGGATCGCCCGGCGGACGTACGCGCCCTCGCCGACGTGCACGCCGTTCATCAGCACGCTGTCCTCGACCCTGGCGCCGCGGTCGACGTGCACCCCGGGCGAGATGACGCTGTTGTGCACCGACCCGCCGCCGATGATCGCCCCGGCGCTGACCATCGACTCCTCGGCCCGGCCGCCGAGCACGAACTTCGCCGGCGGCAGCTGCGGCGGCAGCGTGTAGATCGGCCAGCGGTCGTTGTAGAGGTTGAACACCGGCGTCACCGACACCAGGTCCAGGTGCGCGTCGTAGTAGGAGTCGATCGTCCCGACGTCGCGCCAGTAGCCGTGGTCGCGCTCGGTGGTCCCCGGGACGACGTTGGTGGAGAAGTCGTAGACGTACGCCCGCCCGGCGTCGGCGAGCATCGGCATGATCGAGCCGCCCATGTCGTGCACCGAGTCGGGGTCCTCGGCGTCGGCGCGCAGGGCCTCGAGCAGGGCCTCGGTGGTGAACACGTAGTTGCCCATGGAGGCGAAGGACTCCTCCGGGCTGTCGGGCAGGCCCGGCGGGTCGGCCGGCTTCTCCAGGAAGCCGCGCACCTTGCCGTCGGCGCCGGCGTCGATGACGCCGAAGCCGGTGGCGTCGCGCCGGGGCACCCGCAGCCCGGCGATGGTCACGCCGGCGCCGGTCTGCAGGTGCTGGTCGACCATCTGTCCCGGGTCCATCCGGTAGACGTGGTCGGCGCCGAAGACGACGACGATGTCGGGCCGCTCGTCGTAGATGAGGTTGAGGCTCTGGAAGATCGCGTCGGCGCTGCCGGTGTACCAGCGCGGGCCGAGCCGCTGCTGGGCCGGCACCGGGGTGATGTAGTTGCCGAGCAGCTGCGACATCCGCCAGGTGGTGGTGATGTGCCGGTCGAGGCTGTGGCTCTTGTACTGCGTGAGCACCGCGATCTGCCGGATCTCGGCGTTCACCAGGTTGGACAGCACGAAGTCGACCAGCCGGTAGTTGCCGCCGAAGGGGACGGCCGGTTTGGCCCGGTCAGCGGTCAGCGGTGCCAGCCGCTTGCCCTCACCACCGGCCAGGACGATGCCGAGCACCCGGGGACCCCCACGCATGGGGGAAACCTAGCCGCTTCCGCGTCCGGCGGCCCCTCACCGTCCCCCCTAGGGTGACGGCCGTGCGCATCGGCATCGTCACGCGCGAGTGGCCCCCCGACGTCTACGGCGGCGCCGGGGTGCACGTGGAGCACCTGGTCGCGGCGCTGCGCTCGCTGCCCGCGGGGCCCGACCTGGAGGTGCACGCCTTCGGCAGCCCGCGCGCCGACGCCGTCGGCTGGCCGGTGCCGCCGGGGCTGGCCGGCGCCAACGGCGCGCTGCAGGCGCTGGGCACCGACGTCGAGATCGCCGCCGCGCTCGGCGGCGTGGACCTGGTGCACAGCCACACCTGGTACGCCAACGGCGCGGGGCTGCTGGCCGGGCTGGTGCACGGCGTCCCGCACGTGGTCACCGCGCACTCGCTCGAGCCGCGCCGGCCGTGGAAGGCCGACCAGCTCGGCGGCGGGTACCGGCTGTCGTCCTGGGTGGAGCGCACCGCCTACCTCGCCGCCGACGCCGTGATCGCGGTCAGCCACGGGATGCGCGCCGACGTCCTCGACGCCTACCCCGACCTCGACCCGGCGCGGGTGCACGTCGTCGGCAACGGGGTGGACGCCGAGGCCTACCGGCCGGTGCGCGACCCCGACGTCGTCCGCTCGCTCGGGGTGGACCCCGACCGGCCCTACGCGCTGTTCGTCGGGCGGATCACCCGGCAGAAGGGCGTCGTCCACCTGCTGCGGGCTGCCGAGCAGCTGCCGGCCGACGCGGGCCTGGTGCTGTGCGCCGGTGCCGCCGACACCCCGGCCGAGCGGCAGCAGGTCGCCGACGCGGTGGCCGCGCTGCAGGCCCGCCGGCCGGGTGTGGTGTGGATCGAGGCGATGCTGCCGCGCGAGCAGCTCGTGCCGCTGATCACCGGCGCCACGGTGTTCGTCGTCCCGTCGGTGTACGAGCCGCTCGGCATCGTCAACCTCGAGGCCGCCGCGTGCGGGACCGCCGTGGTCGCCAGCGCCGTCGGCGGCATCCCCGAGGTCGTCGCCGACGGGCGCACCGGGCTGCTGGTGCCCTACGACCCCGACGACGTCGCCGCGTTCGAGGCGGGCCTGGCCGCGCGGATCGCCGAGCTGCTCGCCGACCCGGCGCGTGCTGCGGCGATGGGCGCCGCGGGCCGCGAGCGGGTGCTGTCGGAGTTCGGCTGGCCCGCGATCGCCCAGCAGACCGTGCAGGTCTACTCCGCGGTGCTCGACGCCCGCGGCTGATCCCCGGCGGCGGGGCCGGGCGCCGGATGGGAGGCTGTCCCGACGTGACCCCCCCGACGCCGTCCGACGAGGACCCCATCCGGGCCCTGGTGCGGGCGTCGCACCGGCTGTCCGCCGACCGGGTGGGCACCGTGGTCGCCGAGCAGGCCCGGGGGCTGGGCGCGCAGGACGCGGTGGTCTACCTGGCCGACTACGCGCAGCACGAGCTCGTGCCGGTCCCCGGCGAGGGCGTCCCCGCGCGCCTCCCCCTGACCATCGACGGGTCGCTGGGCGGTCGCGCCTTCCGCCGGGTCGACCCGCTGCGGTCGGCACCGCACGACGGGCCGGGGAGCCTCTGGATGCCCCTGCTCGACGGCGCCGAGCGGCTCGGCGTCCTGGAGCTGGTCGTGCCGGCCGAGATGCCGCCGGCCTTCGAGGACGACGCGCGGTCCTTCGCCTCCCTGGTCGCCGAGCTCCTGGTCACCCGCGACGCCTACAGCGACGTCTTCGCCCGGCTGCGCCGGCGCCGGCACCTGTCGCTGGCCGCGGAGATCCAGTGGGAGCTGCTGCCGCCGCTGACCTACGCGAACGACCGCGTCGTCATCACCGGTGCCCTCGAGCCGTCCTACGAGATCGGCGGCGACACCTTCGACTACGCGGTCAACGGCCCGCTGGCCGACCTGCTCGTGCTCGACGCCGTCGGTCACGGCCTGCCGGCCGCGCTGCTGGCCACCGCGGCCGTCGGCGCCTACCGGCACGCCCGGCGCGTCGACCTGGACCTGCCCGGGGTCGCCGCCGCCGTGGACGCCGTCCTGGCCGGGCAGTTCTCCGGCAGCCGGTTCGCCACCGCCGTCCTCGCCCGTCTCGACCTGGACACCGGCGTGCTGCGCTGGGTCAACTGCGGGCACCCCGCCCCGCTGCTCGTCCGCGACGGCGTCCCGCTGCGGCCCCCGCCGTGCCCGCCGGCCCGCCCGCTGGGACTGCTCGCGGCCGACCCCGTGGTCTGCCAGGTGCAGCTGCGGCCCGGGGACCGGCTGCTGCTGCACACCGACGGCGTCGTGGAGGCGCGCTCCCCCGACGGCGAGTTCTTCGGCGAGGAGCGGCTGGCCGACCTCGTCGTCCGCGCCGAGCTCGCCGGCGACCCGCCGCCGGAGACGATGCGCCGGCTGATGGGCAGCGTGATGGAGCACCAGGCCGGACAGCTGCAGGACGACGCCAGCATCGTCATGGTCGAGTGGCGCACCGGCCGCGAGACCACGCTCGAGCCGTGAGCGCCGCCCCGGCCGGGGACGGGCCGGGCCCGGGGGTCCGCCCCCGCCCCGACGTCGTCGTCGGCCTGGTGGCCGCTCCCGGTGCGCCCGCCGAGGTGGCCGACGAGCTGGCCGCCGACCTCGCCGGCGCGCTGCACGCCGAGCACACCGAGGTGGCCTGGGACGTGCGCGTCGTCGTCGACGGCCTGGTGCAGCCGCCGGCCGACGACGCCGAGATCGTCGCCGCGGCCCGCGAACGCCTGCTGGCCGAGGAGTGGGACCTCGCCGTCTGCGTGACCGACCTGCCGATCACCGTCGACCGCCGCACCGTGGTGGCGCACGCCAGCCCGGTGCACGGCGTCGCGGTGCTGTCGCTGCCGGCGCTGGGGGCGGTCGGCCGGCGCCGACGGGCGCTGCAGACGGCGGTCGGGCTGGTGCGCGCGCTGCTCGGTGACGACGGCGAGGGCGGGGACGACGCCGAGCGGCTGCGACGGCGGCTGCACGAGCTGGCCGCCGACCAGTCCGACGCGGGGATCGGGTTCACCGCGCGGGTGCTCACCGGGAACCTGCGGCTGCTGGTCGGCATGGTGCGGGCCAACCGCCCGTGGCGGCTGACCGCGTCGCTGTCGCGGGCGCTGACCGCCGCGGTCGCCGCGGGGGTGTTCGCCCTGGTCACCTCCGACATCTGGCGGCTGGCCGACCGCTTCGGACCGGTCCGGCTGGCGGCGGTGGGACTCGGCTCGGTGCTGGCCATCTGCGCGACGCTGGTCGTCGGCGCGCGGCTGTGGGAGCGGGCCCGCTCGCCGCGGGTGCGCAAGCAGGTGGCGCTGTTCAACCTGGCCACGGTCGCCACCGTGGTGATCGGCGTGCTCACCCTCTACGCCACGCTGTTCGTCCTCGCCCTCACCGGCTCCCTGCTGCTGGTGCCGTCGGGGCTGTTCGGCGAGGGGCTCGGGCACCGCGCCGCACTCGGCGACTACCTGGAGCTGGCCTGGCTGACCAGCTCGCTGGCCACCGTCGGCGGCGCGCTGGGCGCCGGGCTGGAGGAGGACGACGCCGTCCGCGAGGCCGCCTACACCCACCGGCCGGGTGCCCCTGGCTGAGCGCTGGCCCTCGCCGCCGCGCGGAGGGAGGATGACGTGTGACCATCGCCACGCGGTTCGCCGCGGCGCTCGAGCACCAGAGCGCCGGCGGACCCCCGGGTGCCGAGCTGCTGCCGACCCGGCTGGCCCGGGCCGGTGCCGTGACGCTCGGCGTCGACGCGGCCGGGCTGTCCGTGGTCGACGCCGCGGGGCGGCGGATCCCCCTCGGGTCGAGCTCGGTCGAGGCCGCCTGCGCCGAGCGGCTGCAGTTCACCGTCGGCTCGGGCCCGTGCTGGGAGGCGCAGACGACCCGGCTGCCGGTGTTCGCCGTCCTGGCCGACCTGCACCGCCGCTGGCCGGCCTTCACCGACCTGCTCACCGAGCAGACCCCGTTCCGGGCCGTCGTCGCGTTCCCGCTGCGCGAGGACCTCGCCGGCGCCGGTGCGCTCGACCTCTACTTCACCGACGAGACCGCGGTGCCGACCCTCGACGTGTTCGCCGCCGTCGCCGTGGGCGAGCTGGTGACCGCGCAGCTGACCGAGGCGGCCGTGTGGTCGGACTGGCCGGCCGAGCGCGGACCGGCCTGGCTGCACGGCCCGGAGGCCCGCCGCAGGGCCGCGGTGCTGCGGGCCGCGGGCCGCACGGCGATGGTGCTGGAGACCGACCCGGCGAGCGCACTGGCGCTGCTGCGGGGCGCCGCCTACGTCGGCGGGCGGACCGTCGAGGACGTCGCCGAGGACCTCGAGGAAGGCCGCCTGCGGGTCGAGGACCTCGGCACCGGCCCCGCCGCCTGAGCCGTCGCGTGTGACCGTTCCCGCAGGTCAGGGCGGGAATCGGCGGTCCACGCGGGTCGCTGCACCTCCCGTGACCGCCGCGCCCTCGCCGTCCGCCGTCCCCGCTGCGGCGCCGTCCCCCGTGCCCTCCCCCACCGGCCTGCTCGACGTGCGCACCGTCTACGCCGAGCCCGCCGCGCTCGACTCCGCCCGCGGCCGCGAGGTGCTGGCCCGCTTTCCCGGCGCCGAGGTGGTCGAGGTGCCCTCGCACTGGCAGATCCCCGAGCTCCACGGCAACGCGGGCAACGTCGAGCGCTGGGTGCGGGTCAAGACCGAGACGCTGGTGCTCGGGGTCAAGAAGTCCCTGTCGGCCCGGCCCAACAGCCGCTCGTCGCACTGGATCGCGCCCTCGACCGCGAACGGCTGCGCCATGGCGTGTGCCTACTGCTACGTCCCCCGGCGCAAGGGCTACGCCAACCCGATCACCGTCTTCACCAACATCGAGCAGATCACGGGCTACCTGCGCCGGCACGTCGCCCGGCAGGGCGTCAAGACCGAGCCCGACCAGTGCGACCCGGTGAGCTGGGTCTACGACATCGGGGAGAACAGCGACTGCTCGGTGGACGCGCTGGTCAGCGACAACGTGGCCGACCTGGTGGCCACCTTCCGTGGGCTGCCGACCGCCAAGGCGTCGTTCGCCACCAAGTACGTCAACCGGCAGCTGCTCGACCTCGACCCGCGGGGCCGCACCCGCGTGCGGTTCTCGCTGATGCCCGACGCCGACGCGAAGGTGGTCGACGTCCGCACCAGCCGCGTCCCCGACCGCATCGCCGCCGTCGACGACTTCGTCGAGGCCGGCTACGAGGTCCACCTCAACCTCTCGCCGGTCGTCCTGCGCGACGGCTGGGAGGCCGACTGGGCCGAGCTGCTGCGCCGCCTGGACGACACCCTGTCCCCCGCCGCCAAGGCGCAGGCCGCGGCCGAGGTGATCATGCTGACCCACAACCGGGAGCTGCACGAGGTCAACCTCGGCTGGCACCCGAAGGCCGAGGACCTGCTGTGGCGGCCCGATCTCCAGCAGCCCAAGCGCAGCCAGAACGGCCAGTGGAACGTCCGCTACCGGAACGACGTGAAGCGGGCCGGCGTCGAGCGGTTGCAGGAGCTCATCGCCCACCACGCGCCGTGGCTGCAGGTGCGGTACGCCTTCTAGCCCG
Source organism: Geodermatophilus sp. SYSU D00710 (assembly GCF_054050195.1). Lineage (NCBI taxonomy): Bacteria > Bacillati > Actinomycetota > Actinomycetes > Geodermatophilales > Geodermatophilaceae > Geodermatophilus > Geodermatophilus sp. SYSU D00710. The sequence continues at coordinate 48,082 of NZ_JBJGYX010000005.1, read as the reverse complement.
TCTCGCCGGTGTCCCCGTGGGCGGCGCCCACCGGCTTGGACTCCGGTGAGCCGCGCTGGCGCAGGTAGACGGCGAACACCGCCATCGAGCCCACGGCGAGCATCTCCGACTGCCAGTTCTGGAAGGTGCGGCTCCAGAAGTCGGCCCGGCCCAGGTAGCCGACCCAGCTGACCGGGTCGGCGTGCGACTGCAACTGCTCGGTGTTGTACGCCGTCCACCCGGCGATCGACGACGCCGCCCAGGTGAGCAGGAACAGCGCGCCCATCAGCAGGCCCAGCGAGCGGGAGAACAGGCCGGCCCGCCAGCCGCCGGCACGCACCCACGGCGGCGAGTCGGCGCGGGCGTGCTCGCCCATCCGCTGCTCCTCGTCGCTCTCGGTGCCGACCTCGTGCAGCTCCTTGGACTCCGCCGAGCCGCGCTGGACCAGCCACACGGTCGCGAACACGTAGAGGAAGAACTGCAGGTACTCCGACTGCCAGTTCTCCATGACGTCGACGGCGAACGACGACGAGGTCACGTAGTCGGCCAGCGGCAGCGGGTCGAGGCCCTGGTCGAGGCGCTGCTCGTTCTCCTCCGCGGCGCCGGCGACCGCCTGGCCGACGAGGGTGGCGAGGAACAGCGCACCGAACGCCAGGCTGAGCCCGTTGTCGCGCAGCACCCGTCGCACGTCGCTCACCGCCCGAGCAGGGCCAGCACGACGCAGTAGGCGACGCCGCCGAGGACGGTCAGCAGGTAGGCCAGGAACACGGCACGGACGGCGTTCACGAGCCCTCCACCAGGCAGTCGTAGCGGTCCTCGTCCGAGGGCGCGCACCCGGCCGCGGCGACCCGCCAGCCGTCGGCGGTCTCGGTGAGGAACAGCGTGTCGTCGTCCAGGCGCACCTGCGCCTCCGAGCCCCAGACCTCGGCCGACACCACGTCGCCGCTGCCGAGCCCCAGGTCCTCGAGCGCCGTGGCGCAGCCGGTCGGCTCCTCGTGCTCGAGGCTGGAGACCGCGGCCTGGGTCAGCAGCTCGCAGCGGACGACGGAGTCGCCGGCGGCGAAGTCCCCGGCCACCTGCTCCACGGCGGGCAGGTGCACGTCGGAGCACCCGCTCAGCAGCAGGACGCCGACGGCCGGCCACAGCGCTGTCGCACGCACGGATCGCCGCCTCCTCCCGTCCCCGGGGGCCGCGTCTGCTCCGCGTCCGGGTCCGATCCTGTTCCCCTACCGACGGTGCCGCCACTCCTGGTGATCACCCGATCGGGTCGCGGGGTCGAGCACTACGGTGACGGCGTGGCGCGGGTGGTGGTCGTCGGTGCCGGGCTCGGCGGCCTGGCCGCGGCGGCCCGGCTGGCCGCGCTGGGCCACGGGGTCACGGTGCTGGAGCAGGCCGACAGCGTGGGCGGCAAGCTCGGCTGGTACGAGCGCGACGGGCACGCCTTCGACACCGGCCCCAGCCTGGTCACGCTGCCGCAGGTGCTGCAGGACCTGTTCGACGCCACCGGCGGCCCGCTGGAGGACGCCGTCGACCTGGTCCGGCTCGACCCCGCCGTCGCCTACCGGTTCGCCGACGGCACCCGGCTGGCCGTGCCCGGTTCCCTCGAGGCGGTGCCGGCCGCGCTCGAGTCGGCGCTGGGCGACGGCGCGGGCGCGCAGTGGCGGGCCCTGCTCGACCGCGCCGAGGCGATGTGGGCGATCACCGAGCAGCCGTTCCTGCGCTCGCCGCTGCGCGGGGCCGCGACCCTCGCCCGGCTGGCCCGCGACCCCGCCGACGTCGGCACCGTGGCCCCCTGGCAGACGCTGCGCGGCCTGGGCGCCCGGCACCTGCGTGACCCGCGGCTGCGGGTGCTGCTCGACCGCTACGCCACCTACTCCGGCTCCGACCCCCGGCGCGCCCCGGCGGTGCTGGCCACCGTGCCGTGGGTGGAGCAGGCCTTCGGTTCCTGGTACGTCCGCGGCGGGCTGCACCGGCTGGCCACCGCGGTGGCCGAGCGGGCGCGCGAGTGCGGGGCCGAGGTGCGCACCGGCACCCCCGTGCGGCGGGTGCTCAGCGACGGCGGCCGGGTGTCGGGCGTGGAGCTCGCCGACGGTGCGGAGGTGACCGCCGACGTCGTGGTGTCCGGCGCCGACGCCACCGCCCTCTACGCCGGGCTGCTGCCGCCCTCCCGGCGCACCCGCGCGGTGCGGCGCGGCCTGACCCGGGCCACGCCGTCGCTGTCGGGGTTCGTGCTGCTGCTGGCGCTGCGCGGCCGCACGCCCGGCCTGGCGCACCACACCGTCGCCTTCCCGGCCGACTACGACGCGGAGTTCGACGCCGTCTTCGGCACCGGCCGGCACCGCGGCGTCCCCTGCCCGGTGCCCGACCCGACCATCTACGTCAGCGCGCCCGACGACCCCGACACCCGGCCCGACGACGACAGCGAGTCCTGGTTCGTCCTGGTCAACGCGCCGCGCCACGACCCCGACGCCGGCGTCGACTGGGACGCCCCCGGACTGTCCGACCGCTACGCCACTCGGGTGCTGGAGGTCATGGCCGCGCGCGGGCTCGACGTGCGCGACCGGGTGCGCTGGTGCGTGGCCCGCACGCCGGCCGACCTGGCCCGGGAGACCGGCAGCGTCGGTGGCTCGATCTACGGCACGTCGAGCAACGGCACCCGCGCGGCGTTCCTGCGGCCGGGCAACGCCGCGCCGGTGCGGGGGCTCTACCTGGTCGGCGGCTCCTCCCACCCCGGGGGCGGGCTGCCGCTGGTCACCCTGTCCGCCGAGATCGTCGCGGGGCTGGTCGGGCCCGCCTGACCGCGCGTGCGAGGGTTCCCCGGTGCGCACCGACCCGCCCGAGAACGCGTCCGAGACCGTGCAGCTGACCGGCTTCCTCGCCTACCAGCGGGAGACGCTCCTGCACAAGACCGAGGGTCTGACCCGCGAGCAGCTGGGCCGGACGCACCCGCCGTCCTCGCTGACCCTGGCCGGCCTGCTCTACCACCTGGCGCTCGTGGAGGAGAGCTGGGCCGTGGAGCGCTTCTCCGGCGAGCGCATCCCCGAGCCGTGGGCCGACGTCGACTGGGACGCGACGCCGGACTGGGAGTTCGACGAGGCCCTGGGCCTGGAGCCCGAGGCGCTGCGCGAGCGCTACCGGGAGGCCGGCCGGCGCACCGACGCCGTGGTCGCCGCCACCGGGGACCTCGACGCGCTGTCGGCGGTCCCGTTGCGCAACGGCGGTGCGTTCAGCCTGCGCTGGATGCTGCTGCACCTGGTCGAGGAGACCGCCCGGCACAACGGGCACGCCGACCTGCTGCGGGAGGCGGTCGACGGCGCGGTCGGCGAGTGAGCCGCCCGGGTCAGCCGCGGGCGGCGCCGACGCCGAGCACCGCGGCCAGCCCCAGCGCGCTGCGCGGCGCGTAGGCCGCCCGCCACAGCCCGCCGTGGACGGCGGCGTGCGCCTCGTCCTGCCACGGGTGGTCGTGCCGTGGCCCGCCGCCGGTGTGCAGGTCGTGCACCAGCAGCGCGGCCATGAGCACGTTGGACGTCGCCGGCTCGAACACCTCGACGCCGAACCGGTGCGCCCCGGCGTAGGCGGCGGCCAGCGCCCGGTTCTTCACCACCGAGCGGGTGCGGGTGGGCGGGGCGACGTTCAGCGACACCGTCGTCCCGGCCGCCCGCGCGACCGTGGCCCGCCAGCGCTGCAGCCGCTTGGCCAGCGCGTAGTTCGGGCCCTGCTGCGGGACCAGCGCGTCGTGCAGGCCGGGGTCGACGCCGGGCACGTACCCGCGCTGCAGCAGCCGGCCGGCCGAGAGGGTCCGCAGCGGCCGGCCGAGCAGCTTGCCCACCCGCGAGCGCCCCTCGTAGGCGCGCACCGACTGCGCCACGGCCTCGCCCGGGACGACGAAGACGTCGGTGGGGGTGGCGAGGAAGGCCAGCGCGGCCTCGGGCCGGGCGGCCTGCACCCGCAGGGTGAGCGCGTCGACGGCGGCCGAGACGCGGACGTTCGTGGCGCCGTCGGCGTAGACGTAGTTGCCGAGCACCGGCTCGCCGGGCAGGTCGGCGAGCCAGTCGGCGACGGCCGGCACCTCGCGCACCAGGTCGGCGCCGGCGCCCTCGGGCAGCCCGCCGCCCGCGGTGGGCACCAACAGCCGGCCGGCCCCGCGGCGCGCGGTGTCGAGGACCCGCCGCCACAGGTCGGGCCGGGGCAGGTCGACGGCGGCCACGGTCGCACCCCAGCGCAGCAGCGCGGTGAGCGGGCCCATCTCCGCGCCGGCGCCGAGGACGGCGACCGTGCGGCCGGGCAGCGCCAGCCACTCGGGGTGGGCGGCGACCTCGCGGACCGCCGCGGCCGCCGTGGGCTCCAGGACCCCGCCCTCCACCCAGGTGTCGAGTCGCCGGGCCAGCTCGTCGCCGGCCAGCCGCCGGCCGTGGAAGGGCAGTGTGAAGGCGCGCTCGGGCTCGCCGCGGCCGGTGACCTCGCCGGTGGTCAGGGCCCGGCCGGCCGGTGCGGTGAGCAGCGTCCCCAGCGGCTGCTCGGTGCCACCTCCGGCGACCCGCAGCCGGCCGTGGACGGCGTCGAGCCCGGCGCCGGCGATGGTGCGGGCCGCCTCGGCGGAGGCGAGCCCGGCCTCGACCAGCCGGCGGAAGTGGGTGAGGTACCCGGTCCGCCAGTTGGTCTCCTGCTCGGCCGCGCGGGCCCCGACCGGGTCGACCGGGCGCAGCGCGTCGGCCACCACCGCCCGGCCGACCGCGGCGGTGCTGCGCCGCCCGTCGGGGCCGGCCGGGAAGACGACGCCGGTGTCGTCGGTGCTCATCGGGCTCCTCGGTCGGCGGTGGGCGGGAGCGGGTCGAGAGGCGCCCCGGCCTCCAGCCAGCGCAGCAGCGTGCGGGCGCCGAACCCGGTGCCGCCCTTGACCACCTCGGCGTCGTCGGCGGCGGCCCGGGCGGGACCGGCGACGTCGAGGTGGGCCCACGGCAGGTCGCCGGCGAAGGGCCGCAGGAACAGCGCGGCGGTGGTGCCACCGGGGTTGCCGGGGGCGTTGTTGGCGTCGGCGACGTCGCTGTCGAGCAGGTCGGCGTAGTCCTCGGCCAGGGGCATCCGCCACACCCGCTCGCCGGCGTGCAGGGCGGCGGTGCCCAGTGCGTCGGCCAGCCCGTCGGTGGTGGCGTAGAGGCCGGCCGTGCGGGTGCCGAGCGCGACCTTCATCGCGCCGGTCAGGGTGGCGACGTCGACCAGCACGGTGGCGCCCAGCGACAGCCGCGCGTGGGCCAGGCCGTCGGCGAGCACCATGCGACCCTCGGCGTCGGTGTTCTGCACCTCGGTGGTGCGCCCGCCGACGTGCCGGACGACGTCGCCGGGGCGGTAGGACGACCCCGAGACGGCGTTCTCCGCGGCCGGGACGACGACGGTCACCGCGACCGGGAGCTCCAGGCGTGCGGCGGCCTCGAGCGCGGCCAGCACCGCCGCTCCCCCGGCCATGTCGGTCTTCATCTCGCGCATGCCGGCGTTGGGCTTGATCGAGATGCCGCCGGTGTCGAAGGTGATGCCCTTGCCCACCAGCACCGGGTGGGCCGGACCGGCGCCGGGCGGCGCGTAGGCGGCGACGACGACGCGCGGCGGGGACGCCGAGCCACCGCCCACGGCCAGCACGCCGCCGAAGCCGCCCGCGGCGAGCTCCTCGGGGCCCAGCACGGTGACGGTGACGTGCGGCAGGCCCGCCAGCCGCTCGACGGCCTGCCCGGCCAGCCAGGCGGGGTCCTTGGTGTTGCTGGGCGTGTTGACCAGGTCGCGGGCCCAGGCGACGGCGCGGCCGGTGACCTCGCCCGCGCGGGCGGCGGCGCTGACCACGGGGGCGGCGGCGTCGGCGGCGACCACGGCGACGGTGTCCAGCCGCGGTGGGTGCGGCTTCGACGTCTCGCGGAACCGGTAGCCGCCGAGCAGGGCGGCCTCGACGGCGGCGCGCACCTCGTCGGCGCCGGCCGGGGCGAGGGCGGCGTCGAGGGGCAGCACCAGGCGCGTGGCGCCGTGCTCGGCGAGGGTCTGCGCGCGGCGGACGGCGGCGGCGACGTAGGTGCGCAGGTGCGGCAGCGTCCCGTCGCCGAGCCCGACGGCGACGACGCTGCGCGGGCGGCGGCCGGGGACCGGCAGGTCGGTGACCGTGCCGGGCTTGCCGGTGTTGCCGGTGTCGGCCAGCGCGGCGGTGAGCAACCGGGCCGGGACCGGCGGGAGGGTGCCGAACGCCGGTGCGGTCAGCCAGGGCGGCAGTGCCGCGCCGGAGCCGACGGGGACGGCCAGGACGTCGTCCTCGCCGAGCCGGGGCAGGGAGGTCAGCAGTTCGACCCGCGGCAAGGGTGCGGCCCCGGTCGCCGGCGTGCTGCCGGCGGCCGGGGCCGCGTCGTCCTGCGCGGGGCTGCCCGAGGGCAGGCTCGCGGGGGCGTTCAGCTGGTCGCGCCCTTCAGGGCCTCGGAGAGCGCCGCGGCCTCGTCCGGGGACAGCTCGACGACGAGCCGGCCACCGCCCTCGAGCGGCACCCGCATGACCAGGCCGCGCCCCTCCTTGGTGACCTCCAGGGGACCTTCACCCGTGCGCGGCTTCATGGCCGCCATGCGTGCCTCCTTCGCCGGCCACCCGCCGCCCCCTTCGGCTGCGGTGTGGCTGTTCATCGGTGCTGAGCTCTCGGCACATGATCCCGTATCCCCGCCGCGGAACCAACACGAGCCCCTTCAGGGGGTCGCCCGGAAGCAGGTCACGACGTGGTCGTCCACCATGCCGGTGGCCTGCATGAGCGCGTAGGCGGTGGTCGGCCCGACGAAGACGAAGCCCCGCCGCTTGAGCTCCTTCGCCATCGCCGTGGACTCCGGGGTGGTGGCCGGGACGTCGGCCAGCGTGGCCGGGCGGGGGCGCGGCCCGGCGGGTGCGAAGGACCACAGCAGGTCGGACAGCCCCCCGGGGACCTGCTGGGCGGCGCGGGCGTTGCGGACCGCGGCGGCGATCTTGGCGCGGTTTCGGACGATCCCGCTGTCGGCCATCAGGCGCGCCTCGTCGTCGGGGGTGAACTCCGCGACCGCATCGATGGAGAAACCGGCGAACGCGGCCCGGAACGCGGGTCGCTTGCGCAGGATGGTGATCCAGGACAGGCCGGACTGGAACGCCTCGAGGCAGAGCCGCTCGAACAGCGCGTCGTTGCCGCGCAGCGGGGTGCCCCACTCCTCGTCGTGGTAGCGCTGGTACTCCGGCGTGCTGTCCCCCCACGCACAGCGCACCAGGTCAGCGGTCGGTGCGGGTTCCACGCCGTGGACGCTAGCGCCGTCCGACGACGTCATGCCGCGGGAGCCAGCGGTGCGGGGACGGTGATCTCGGTGCCGTCGGGGCGCCAGGTGCGCCATTGCCCGTCGCGTTGTCGCTCGACGCGGAAGCCGTGGTGGACCTTGGTGTGGTGCCGCTCGCACAGCAGCGCGCTGTTGGCGAGGCTGGTCTCGCCGCCGTCGATCCAGTGCACCAGGTGGTGCACATCGGCCCAGTGAGTCGGCGCGTCACAGCCGGCGAACACACAACCCCCGTCGCGTGCCTCCACCGCCCGCCGGATCGCCGGGGTCACCACCCGCTTGGTCCGGCCCACGTCCAGCGGCTGTCCCTCCGGGCCGATGACGATCCGGGTGACCTGCCCGTCGCAGGCCAGCCAGCGTGCCCTCGCGGCGGAGATCGTCGCGCCGAACCCCATGGTGGCGGCGCCGGGGCCGGTGGCCGGGTCGGCCAGGTCGTCGAGGTCCACCCGCACCGCCACGTGCGGCTTGACGGTGCGCAGCACCGGGAGGTCGCCCGCCGCGAGGGCGTTGTCGGCGAGCTGGACCCAGGCGTCCCCCAGCCGCTGCGCTCTGGTGCGCTGGTCGCCGGCGGGCCGGTCGGCCTGCACGTGCGCCTCGAGGGCGGCCTCCACCTTCTCCCCACCCACCGCGTCCAGGTGGCCGCGGAAGCTCAGCGATCCGTCGGTGTGCTTGACCACCGTCAGCGACCGGCCCTCGGTCGGATCGGGCTCGGGCCCGTCGGGGTCGCACGCGTGCTCATGGCTCTTGACCACCGTCACCAGCGCGGCGTGGTCCTGCTCGACCGCCACCCCGGTGAGCACCCCGTCGACCTCACCGAGGTCGATCCCGGCGGCGGCGAACGCCGCCCGCCGCTTCGGGGTGAGCAGTCCGGCGGCCTCGGCCACCTGCGCCGCGGTCACCCAGCCGGCGTCGTGGGCCTCGGCGAGGGCCGGCAGGTGCTCCAGGGCCCGGCCGTTGCCGACCAGCCGGGCGGCGTCCGACCCGGACAGGCGGCAGTGCCCGCGCAGCCACGACGCCATTCTCTTCTGCCCGTCGCGCTCCGGGGCCTGGGCGAGTTCGGCGGCACGGACCCGGCGGGCCAGGGCGGCGTCGATCCGGTTGCGCTCGGCGACCAGCGCGGCGACGTCGTCGAGGACGTCACCGGCCTCCCACCCGCTCGAACACATGATCGAAGAATACTGGACCAAGAGTCACGGCGCGACCCGAATCCCCAGGTCAGGAACCTGTCCACAAATCCGCAGACCACCTTGACGAGGCCGTCGAGGCGGCGCGATCGGCGTACACGGTGGGATCGAGTAACGACCGCCCGCGCCGACCCGCGCCGAGAGGTCTTCCATCCGCGCTACAGAGGCCCCTCACGGCACCGGCGACTCCACCGGAGCCGGCGCCGGGGCGTTGCGGCGGGTGGCGAGAACGCAGCCGACCAGCACCAGCGGCAGCCCCACCGCCAGGCCGAGGGTGAAGGGCTCGTCGAGCAGCAGGACCCCGGCGACCACGGCGACCGCCGGGTTGACGAAGGTGATCACCAGCGCCCGCTGCGGACCGGCCTCGCGGATCAGCGCGAAGAACAGCACCAGCGCCAGCGCGGTGCACACCACGCCGAGGGCCACCAGCGACCCGAGCGCCTGTGGCGACGCCGCCGTCACCTCGTCCAGGCGGGGCAGCGCGAACGGCGCGTAGACCACCGCCGTGACCACCAGCGCCACCGCGCTGACCGCCACCCCCGGGACGTCGCCGAGCGCGCGGCTGGCCACCAGCGGCGCCGTCCCGTAGCCGATGACGACCAACACGACGGCCAGCACCGGCAGCAGCGCGATGCCCTCGACGTCGAACCCGAGCAGCGCCACGATGCCCAGGACGCCGAGCCCCATGCCCGCCAGCCGCACCGGTGTCAGCCGCTCCTCCTCGCCGAGCAGCCGCGCGGCCAGCGCCGCCACGAACGGCACCGAGGCCACCAGCAGCCCGGTCAGCGAGCTCGACAGCGACACCTCGGCGTAGGACAGCAGCAGCCAGGGCGCGGTCATCTCCAGCACCGTGAACAGCAACAGCGCGCGCCAGTGCCGCAGCGCCGGGCGGACCTGGCCGCGGGCGAGCACCCACGGCAGCAGCAGCGCCGCCCCGACGACGCACCGCACGAAGACCAGGACGACCGGCGACACCTCGTCGACCGCGACCTTGATCAGCAGGTAGGGCACGCCCCAGATGACCGACATCGCCAGGAACAGGGCCCACCCGCGACGACTCACCGCGACATCCTCACCGATGCGGCGGACGTTCCCGTTGCCATCCCCGCCGCCCGGCGCTGGACTCGGTGCCGTGGACCCGGGCCAGCGCTTCGACCTCCTCGTGGAGGCCCTCGCCACACGGCCGGGGGTCGGTCCGCCCGGCGCGGGCGGGCGGCGGGGCTTCGGCTCGGCCGCGCTCACCGTCGACGGGTCGATCTTCGCGATGGTCGTCGGCGGGGCGCTGGTGTTCAAGCTGCCGCGGCACCGGGTGGAGGGCCTGGTCGCCGCCGGCACCGGGCTGCCCTTCGCGGCGGCCAACGGCACCCCGATGCGGGAGTGGGTCGCGCTCGACCACGGCACGCCGGAGTCCGACCTCGCGCTCGCCGAGGAGGCCATGGCGTTCGTGGCCTCCCGCCGGCGGGCCTGAGAGGCTCCGGGTGTGGACCGGTCGGGCTACGGCACCTTCGTCGTCTTCGCCGCGCTCCTGACGCTCGCACCGGGGCCCGACTTCGCCGTCGTCGTCCGGAACACCCTGGCGGGCGGACGACGGCGCGGCGGCTGGTGCGCCGTCGGCGTCACGGCCTCCAACGCCGTGCAGGGCGCCGCGGCCGCGGCCGGGCTGGCCGCGGTGGTCGTCCGGGTCGAGCCGCTGTTCCAGGCGATCCGCTGGGTGGGCATCGCCTACCTGGTGTTACTCGCGGTGCAGGCGTTCGCCTCCGCCGTGCGCGGGCGCTACCCCGACCTCGACGACGGCAGCCCGGAGGCCCCGCGCGCGGCGTGGGCCGGCCTCCGGCAGGGGTTCCTCACCAACGTGACCAACCCGAAGGTGCTGGCGTTCTACCTGGCCGTGCTGCCGCAGTTCCTGTCGCCGGACACCGGCGCGCCGGTGCTGCTGGCGTACGCCCTCACCCACGCGGTCCTGGGGCTGGCGTGGCTGGGTGCGCTGGTCGCCGGGCTGCACCTCGCGCGGCGGGTGCTCACCCGGCGACCGGTCCGGCGGGCCCTCGACGCGGTCACCGGGTGCGCCCTCCTCGCGTTCGGCGCCCGGCTGGCGACCTCCCGGGCGTGAGTCAGGCGACCGGCCAGGCCACCTCGACGTGCGGCTCGTCGGGGGCCACGTCGCGGTCGCTCAGGTAGACCTCGGCAGGGCTGCCCGCCCGCTCCAGGCCGCGGGCGTCCACCCAGGCGCCGACGGCGTCGTAGGCCCGCAGGATGCCGGGGAACTCCGCCTGCCGCCGTGACAGGCAGGTGACCGCCTCCCGGCCGGCCCGCTGCAGCCGGATCCGCAGCTCCCCGGCCGGCTCCACCCGGCCGGTGAAGGGCCGCACCACCTCCACCGGGCCGTCGCCGTCCTCGGTGACCATGCCGTGGTAGACGACGCGCAGGGGGCCGGCCGGGACGGCGCCCGACCGCGCCAGGTGCGCGTCGATCTCCTCCGACGCCCCGGTGATGAAGTCCTCGAGCTCGTCGACGGTCAGCCGCTGCTCGGCGGTCAGCACCGTCTGCTCGGCCACCTCGCGCAGGGACACCTCGGTCACGTCGTCCTCCTCCTCGTCCGGTTCCACGGTCAGCGCGCCCACCCACGTCCGGCGTCGCCGCAGGTCCTCCTCGACGCCGTCCCACCACCGCGCGACGGCCGCCCGCCGGGCCGCCGGGTCCAGGTCGACGACCTCGCGCACCCGGGCGAGCGGCATGCCGGCGCGGCGCAGCGCGGCGATGAGGCGGGCGCGGTCCACCTGCGCGGCCGCGTAGCCGCGGTAGCCGGTCCAGGGGTCGACCGCGTCGGGCACCAGCAGCCCCTGCTCGGCGTAGAGCCGCAGCGCCTTCGCCGACAGCCGGGTGCGGCGCAGGAACTCCCCCGACCGCAGCAGGTCTCCGCTCATGTCCCGAGCGTGCGGCACGCCCCTGGGGCCGGGTCCAGCCGGAGCCCGTTTCCCGCCGGTGCGGCGCGGGCAGCGCCCGGGGACGCCAGACGACGGGAGGCCCCGTGGCCGACGCACTCCCCCGCCCTCCGGCCCGGCGACGGCTGCTGGTCTCCGGCCTGCTGCTCGGGCTGGGCACCGCCGGTGCGGTCGACGAGATCGTGTTCCACCAGCTGCTGCACTGGCACCACTTCTACGACCGGGCGAGCGGGGCGGCCGGCCTGGTCTCCGACGGCGTGCTGCACGCGGCCACGTTCTCGGCCGCCGTCGCCGGCATGGCGCTGCTGGCCGACGCGCGCCGCCGCGGGCCGTTCGTGCCCGCGCTGTGGTGGGGTGCGGTGCTCACCGCCGCCGGCGCGTTCCAGGTCTGGGACGGGCTGGTGCACCACAAGCTGCTGCGGCTGCACCAGGTCCGCTACGGCGTCGACCCGACCGGCTACGACGTCGGCTGGATCGTCCCCGGGCTGGTCCTGCTGGCCGCCGGGGTCGGGCTGCTGCTGCGCTCCCGCGCCCGGCCGGCCCGCGTCCGGTGACCGCCGCCGCCGTCGCCGTCCTGCTCGGCGCCGGGGCGGTCTACGTCGCGGCCACCTGGCGCTGCCGCGCCCCGTGGCCGCTGCCCCGGACGGCGGCCTGGCTGGCCGGCGTGGCCACCGCCGCAGCTGCCGTCGCCGGGCCGCTGGACGCGCACGGCGACCTGCGCGCGCACATGGCCGGCCACCTCCTGCTGGGGATGGCCGCCCCGCTGCTGCTGGTCCTCGGCGCCCCGGTGACCCTGGCGCTGCGGGCCCTGCCGCGGGACGGCGCCCGGCGGCTGGCGCGGCTGCTGCGCGCCGCCCCGCTGCGGTGGCTCGCCGACCCGCTCGTCGCCGTCCCGGTCAACGCGGCGGGGCTGTGGCTGCTCTACGGGACCGGCCTGCACGCCGCGGCCGCGCACTCCCCCGGCCTGGCGGCCTTCCTCGCGCTGCACGTGCTGGTCAGCGGCTACCTCGCCACGGCCGCGGTGCTCGCCGTCGACCCCGCGCCGCACCGCCGCGGCGTGGGCGTGCGGGCCGCGGCGCTGGCCGCGGGTACCGCCGGGCACGACGTGCTGGCCAAGGTGCTCTACGCGCACCCGCCGGCCGGTGTGGTCGGCGCCGAGGCGGGCGCCCGGCTGATGTACGACGGCGGCACGGTGCTCACGCTGGTCACCGCCGCGCTGCTGTGGCAGCGCTGGTACGTCAGCCGCGGTGCGGTCCGGGCGGCCGTTCAGCCGGGGTAGGCGCGGGCGTAGCGGGCGAACCGGCGCAGCGCGATCCGGAAGCCGAGGACGACGAACGGGCGCGCCAGCGGCCAGCCGAGCCGGCCGAGCAGACCGAAGGGCGGGTACCACCGTTCGGTCAGGACCAGGTCGGTGCCGCCCCCGGCGGGTGTGAGCTCGAAGATGCCCGGCCCGCGCACGATCCGGCCGGTGTGCTGGACGACCACGCGGCGCGGCGGGTCCCACTCGGTGACCACCATCGTGTCGAGCACGCCGAGGTGCCGGCCGCGCCGCCACGGCAGCGGGACGCCGGTGCGCGCGGCCAGCCGCACGCCGACGCCCTCCTCCGCGGCGGTGACCACCTCGACGTCGGTGGCCGGCATCCACCGCCCCTGCGCGCGCCAGTCGGTGAGCGCCGCCCACACCTGCTCGGGCGGCGCCGCCACGCGGACCGGCAGGACCAGCTCAGGCACCGTCGCGCGCTCCCTCGTCCACGGCCGGTCCTTCGCGGCCGGGCCCGCTCCCGGATGCGCCGTCGGCCGGGAGCGGGAGGCCGGGGTCGGCGTCGGCGTCGGCCGCCCCGGCGGGCCGCCGGTCGCGCAGCGCGGCGATCACCTCGTCGCGCTCCTCCAGCGCCTGGGCCAGCTGCTCGAGCAGCCAGTCCACCTCGGTCATGCGGTAGCCGCGCACGGCCACCGAGACCTGCAGCGCGCGGACGTCCTCCCCGGTCACCGGCCGGTCGTCGGGCAGCTCGACCGGCGAGCGGTCCAGCTCGGCCGGTGGCTGGGTCTCGCCGCGGCCGAGCAGCAGCGACCCGCCCAGGAACAGCAGCGCGCCGACGACGGCGACCGCGGCGATCCCGACCAGGAAGGACAGCACCGGCGTCCTCAGCCCTCGACGGGTTCGACCGGCGGGCTCAGCGGCGCCCGCATCCCGCCGCCGCCGTCGCCTGCGGCGCGGGCGGTCTCGGCCTCGCGGATCCGGGCGAGCACCTCGTCGACGTCGTCGGTGACGGTGAACAGGTCGAGGTCACCGGCGCTGATGGTGCCCGACTCGAGCAGGCTGCCGCGGATCCAGTCGACCAGCCCGCTCCAGTACTCGGTGCCGAAGAGGACCACCGGGAAGCGGGTCACCTTGCGGGTCTGCACCAGGGTCAGCGCCTCGAACAGCTCGTCGAGGGTGCCGAAGCCGCCGGGCAGGATCACGAAGGCCTGCGCGTACTTCACGAACATCGTCTTGCGGACGAAGAAGTAGCGGAAGCTGATGCCGAGGTCGACCCACTCGTTGAGCTCCTGCTCGAACGGCAGCTCGATGCCCAGGCCGACCGACAGCCCGCCGGCCTCCGACGCGCCGCGGTTGGCCGCCTCCATGGCGCCGGGCCCGCCGCCGGTGACGACGGCGTAGCCGGCCTCGGCCAGCGCCGCGCCGATCCGCACCCCGGCCGCGTAGTGCGGGTGGTCGGGCTTGGTGCGGGCGCTGCCGAAGACGCTCACCGCGCGGGGCAGCTCGGCGAGCAGGCCGAAGCCCTCGACGAACTCCGACTGGATGCGCAGCACCCGCCACGGGTCGGTGTGCACCCAGTCGGTGGGCCCGCGCCGGTCGAGCAGGCGCTGGTCGGTCGTCGTCCCGACCGTCTGGGGGTCCGGCTCGCCGCCGCGCAGCATCACCGGGCCGCGGTGGCGCGTCGGGCGCGGCTTCCGGGCGCCGTCGGGCGGGGGGATGGTGGTCATGCGGTCGCTCCTCGGGCGGTCGGCGCCGACAGGTAGGCGGTCAGGGCGTCCTCGGCCGGCTGCAGCCGCTCGACCAGGACCGACTCCTCGCGGGTGTGCGCGAGCTGCGGGTCGCCCGGGCCGTAGTTCACCGCCGGGATGCCCAGGGCTGCGAAGCGGGCGACGTCGGTCCAGCCGAGCTTGGCCCGGGCCGGGCGGCCGACGGCGGCGACGAAGGCCGCGGCGGCCGGCTCGGTCAGCCCGGGCAGGGCGCCGCCGGCGTTGTCGGTGACGGTCAGCGTGGCGCCGGCGGCGATCGCGTCGGCGAACACCTCGCGCACGTGCGCCTCGGCGGCGTCCTCGTCCCGGTCGGGCGCGTAGCGGAAGTTCACCGTCACCCGGCACTCGTCGGGGACCACGTTGCCCGCGACGCCGCCCTCGATCCCCACCGCGTTGAGGCCCTCGCGGTAGGTGCAGCCGTCGATCTCGACCTGCCGCGCCTCGTAGGCGGCGAGCGTCGCGAGGATGCCGGCGGCGCCGTGGACCGCGTTCACCCCGAGCCAGCCGCGCGCGCTGTGCGCCCGGCGGCCGGTCACCTCCAGCACCGCCCGCAGCGTGCCCTGACAGCCGGCCTCGATCTCGCCGTCGGTGGGCTCGAGCAGGACGGCGAGGTCGCCGTAGACCCAGCCGCGGCGCTCGCGGACGACCCGGCCGAGGCCGCTCTTGACCGACTCGACCTCCTCGTTGTCGTAGAAGACGAACGTCAGGTCGTGCGCGGGCTCGGCGCCGGGGACACCGAAGCGGCCGGCCAGCCGCAGCATCACCGCGTCGCCGGACTTCATGTCGCTGGTGCCGCAGCCGAACAGCCGCCCGTCCTCGAGCCGGCTGGGCACGTTGCCGGCGATCGGCACGGTGTCCAGGTGCCCGGCGAGCACGATCCGGGTGTCGCGGCCCAGCGAGGTGCGGGCGAGCACCGTGTCGCCGACCCGTTCGACCTCCAGCCCGCCCAGGGCCCGCAGCGCGGCCTCGACGGCGTCGGCCAGCGCGCGCTCGTCGCCGGACACCGACGGGGTGTCGACCAGCGCGCGGGTGACGGTCAGGACGTCGACGGTCAGGTCCAGGTCGGGCGCGCCGGTCACGGTGCCCGAGCCTACGGGCGGTCCCGGGCGTCCCGCTGGACCACGCCGGGTGCCGGGGGCGGCGCGCTGGAGGACCGCACGACCAGCTCGGTCGACAGGGTCTCGGAGGCCGTGTCCTCGCCGGCGAGCAGGGCCAGCAGCTGCTCGCCGACCCGCACGCCCTTGTCCCGCAGCGGCTGGCGCACCGTCGTCAGCCCGGCCCGGGCGGCGGCGCCGGTGTCGTCGAAGCCGGTCACCGTGAGGTCGCCCGGCACGTCCAGGCCCGCCTCGGTGGCACCCTGGACCACCCCGAGCGCGAGCTCGTCGCTCATGGCCAGCACCGCCGTCGGCCCCGCCGGCAGGAGCTCGCCGAGGGCCCGCACCCCCTCGGCGGAGGCGTTGTGCGGGCACTCGTGCACGGGTACGTCGGCCCAGTCGAGCCCGGCCGCCTCCACCGCGGCGCGGTACCCGGCCAGCCGGTCACGGGTGACGCTGAACGTCGCCCGCTCCTGCCGCCCGGCGTCGGCTGGTCCCTGCGCGCCGTCCGCCGCCAGCTCGAAGGCGACCACGGCCAGCCGGCGGTGGCCCAGGCCCAGCACGTGCCCGGCGACGGCGCGGGCGCCGGCCGCGTCGTCGACCCGCACCCCGGGGACACCGGCCAGGGCGGGCTGGTCCACGGTGACCAGCGGCAGGCCCCGCTCCCGGACCGCCGCGAGCGCCGGGTCGTCGTCGGGCAGGGAGTAGGCGACGACGGCGTCGACGACGGCCGCCCGCACCGCGTCGGGAGGAGGCCCACCGCCGGTCCGGGCGCCGGGGAGCACGAGCAGCGCGTAGCCCTCGTCCTCGACCGCCTCGGCCAGCCCGTCGAGGAAGACCGCGGCGGCGGGGTCGCTGAAGGCGTAGCCGAGCCGGTCGCCGAGCATCACGCCCAGCGAGCCCGACCGGCCGCGGCGCAGCGCACTGCCCGCCGGGCTCGGTCCCGGGTAGCCGATCGCGCCCGCGGTGGCGAGGACCCGCTCCCGCAGCTCGGCGCTCAGCTGGTCGGGCCGGTTGTAGGCGTTGGACGCCGTCGAGCGGCTGACCCCGGCGGCGGCCGCGAGGTCGCGCAGGGTCGGTCGTCGTGGCACGGCGGCAGGCTACGGCCTACGCTGGCGACATGGTTCTGGATCGATCCAGAAGTGCGGTCGCCGACGCGCGTCTCGCCGTCTCCGCGGTCTTCTTCGTCAACGGCGCGGTGTTCGCCAACTGGGTGACCCGCATCCCCGCCGTGAGCGACCGCACCGGCGCCGGCCCGGGCGCGCTCGGCCTGGCCCTGCTCTGCATCGCGGTCGGCTCGATCGCCGCCATGTCGCTGGCCGGCCGGGTCATCGACCGGTACGGATCGGCCCGGGTCACCGTGCTCACCGGCCTGGGGACGGCGGCCGCGGTCACGCTGCCCGGGCAGGTCACCGGTGTGGTCCCGCTCGGGGCCGTGCTGTTCGTCTACGGCGCCGTCTTCGGCGTGCTCGATGTCGCGATGAACGTCGGCGCGGTGCAGGTGGTCCGGCAGGCGGGGCGGCCGCTCATGCCCTCCTTCCACGCGGCCTTCAGCCTGGGCGGGTTGGCCGGGGCCGGCACCGGCGCACTCGCCGCCGGGGCCGGGATGCCGCCGTCCTGGCACCTGGGCCTGGTCGGCGTGGCGGCCGCCGCCGGCGTCCTGGCCGTCGCGTCCCGGCTGCCGGCCGACGTCCCGGAGGACCGCCCCGAGGGGTCGGGCGACCGCAGCGCCTGGCGGTCCCGCGCGGTGTGGGTGTTCGGCCTGATCGCCCTGTTCGCGGCCTTCAGCGAGGGGGCCATGGCCGACTGGACCGCGCTGTTCCTCCGTGACGTGGCCGGTGCCGGCGACGGCGTCGCGGCGCTGGGCTACGCGGCCTTCGCGCTGAGCATGACCGTCGCCCGGTTGGCCGGGGAACTGCTGCTCGCCCGGCTCGGGCGGGCCCGCGCCCTGGCCGCCTCCGGGGTCGTCGCCACCGCCGGGGTGCTGCTCGCGGTCACGGTGGCCACCCCGGCCGCGGCCCTCGTCGGCTTCGGCCTGGCCGGGCTGGGCCTGGCCACCGCCTTCCCCGTCGCCATGCAGGGCGGCGCCGAGGCGGTGCCCGGCGGCCGCGGGGTGTCGGCGGTGTCGGTGATCGGCTACGCGGGGTTCCTCGCCGGGCCGCCGCTGATCGGGCTGCTCGCCGAGGCGGTCGGCCTGCGCTGGGCACTGTCGAGCGTCGCGGTGCTGAGCCTGCTCGGCGCCGTCGTCGGTGCCCGCGCCCCGCGCTCCCCCGCCGCCGTGGGCGCGGTGCCCCGGGAGCGCGCGGAGTGTGCTCGGTAGCGTCGGCGGCGTGACCGCTCCCGCCGCCCGCTCCGCCGTCGCCGCCGGTCTCGCGACCGTGACCACCTCCGGCACCGTCCTCGACACGTGGTACCCCGCGCCCGCGCTGGGCGGCGAGGGGCCGTCGGGGACGCAGCAGCTGGGCACCCTGGAGCTGGAGGGCGAGCTGGGCCCGGAGTTCTCCGGCCTGGTGCGCACCGACGACGCCCGCGGCGTGCAGGTGGTCGGTGTCCGCACCACGATCGCCGACCTCGCCGCCCCGCCGGCCGACACCCACGACGTCTACCTGCGGCTGCACCTGCTCTCGCACCGGCTCGTGCGGCCGCACGAGGTCAACACCGACGGCGTGTTCGGCCTGCTGGCCAACGTGGCCTGGACCAGCGCCGGCCCGGTGCTGGCCACCGAGCTGACCCCGGCCCGCCGGGCGGTGCTGCGCGCCGCCCACGGCAGCCTGACCGTGCTGTCGGTGGACAAGTTCCCGCGGATGGTCGACTACGTCGTCCCCGCGGGCGTGCGGGTCGCCGACGCCGACCGGGTCCGGCTGGGCGCGCACCTGGCCGAGGGCACGACGGTCATGCACGAGGGCTTCGTCAACTACAACGCCGGCACGCTGGGCCCCTCGATGGTCGAGGGCCGGATCAGCGCGGGAGTCGTCGTCGGCGCCGACAGCGACGTCGGCGGAGGCGCCTCGATCATGGGCACGCTGTCGGGGGGCGGCAAGGAGGTCGTCTCGATCGGCCGCGGCTGCCTGCTCGGCGCCAACGCCGGCATCGGCATCTCGCTGGGCGACGACTGCGTCGTCGAGGCCGGCTGCTACGTCACCGCCGGCTCGCGGGTGACCCTGCCCGACGGCTCGGTGGTCAAGGCCCGCGAGCTCTCCGGCCGCGACGGGTTGCTGTTCCGCCGCAACAGCGTCTCCGGCGCGCTGGAGGCCCTGCCGCGCACCGGCACCTGGGGCGAGCTCAACGCCGCCCTGCACGCGAACGACTAGCCCGGAGCCCGTCAGGTGAGGTCGGCGGGCGCCTGAGCGGAGACGTCGAGGTGCTCGAGCAGCGCGACGGCGAATTCCTGCGGCCGCTCGACGTGCGGTGAGTGGCCGACCCCGGGCAGCACGACCTCGCGGTAGGAGCCGCCGGAGGCCGCGTACCGGTCGAGCACCGCGCGGGTCTGGGCGACCATCGGCTGCGGCGGGCACAGCTCTGCGCCGGGCCAGCCGGGCACCGCGCCCAGCTGTCCCAGGAAGGCCAGGTCGAAGGCCGAGGTGTCGGAGACGATCGCGTCGGCGTCGCCCCGGATCCACAGCACCGGCGGTCGCACCGGCAGGTCCACGACGCCCGAGACGTCGAACACCGTCGGCGCCATCGTGTTGAGCACCCCGCGCGTGCCCGGCGCCGTCCCCGGCCACGAGTCGCTCGGGACCGCGTCACCCGGGTAGTGGTCCGCACCGGTGCGGGTCGACAGCATCGCGGCGACGAACACGTCCTCGAGCGCCGGGTCCAGCGGCAGCGACCCGGGCGCCACGTAGAACGCCCGCAGGATCGACCGGGGACCGGTCGGGGCGGCGTCGGAGGTGTCCCCGGCGGCCAGCGCCGCCACGAACTCCGGGTTGGCCGCTCCCCCGCCCGAGCCCGCACCGTCCTCGGACAGCCGTCGCCCCTCCGGGCCGGCGGTGCCACCGAACCCGTACGGCGAGACGGGCGCGACCAGGGTGACCGAGGCCACCCGCGACGGCGCGTCGAGCAGGTACTGCAGGACGACGCCGGCGCCCATGCTCCAGCCGACCAGGTGCACCCGGTCCAGGCCTAGCGCGTCGACCAGCGCGGCGAGGTCGTCGGCCCAGTCCCGCACGCCGCGGCGCGCGTCGACCGGCAGCGGGTCGGTGTCGCCGTACCCGCGCAGGTCGACGGCGAGCACGCGGTGCCGGCCGGCGTCGTGCAGCGTCCGCAGCGTGGGCTGCCAGAACAGCGCCGAGCTCACGTTGCCGTGCACGAGCAGCACCGCCTCGCCCGGCCCGGCCGGGTCCGTCCCCTCGGCGTGCAGCACGTTCTGCACCAGCCGGGCGGTGGGGACCCGGGTGGCGGTCACCCCGGGGAGCAGGAGGTCGGGCACGGCGGTACTCCTCGAGTCGGGGGGCGGCGGCGGGCACACGCTAGCGGGGACGGCGCCCGCGCGGAGGCGCCTCGCCGGACCGCCTCGCCGGACCGCCGACGTCCAGGGACCTGCCAGGCGGCCGACCTACAGTCGAGGGCGATGACCAGCGCACGGACCGGCTCGCGCCCCGCGGCCAGGCGGCCCGCGGCGAAGCGGCCCCCGGCCCGGCGGCCCGCGGCGAAGCGCCCGCAGGCCGCGCGCCGGCGCGGCTCGTCGAGCCCCTGGGCGCTGCGCTACTGGTGGCCGGCGATGGTCCTGGGCGTCGCGATGGTCCTCGCCCTGGCCTGGCGGGCCGAGCGCTCCGCCCCCGCCCCGACGACGGCGCTCTGCACGGTGCCGTCCACGTCGGTCACCCTGGGCGCCGAGCAGTGGGCCAACGCGCAGGTCATCGCCGACGTCGGCCGGCAGCGCGGGCTGCCCGAGCGGGCGGTGGTCATCGCGCTGGCGACGGCGATGCAGGAGTCGACGCTGCGCAACCTCGACCACGGCGACCGCGACTCGCTGGGCCTGTTCCAGCAGCGGCCCTCGCAGGGGTGGGGCACACCCGCGCAGGTGCAGGACCCGGTCTACGCCGCCGGGAGGTTCTACGACCACCTCGTCGAGGTCCCCGGCTGGGAGACCCGCCGGCTCACCGACGCCGCCGACACCGTCCAGCGCTCGGCGTTCCCGGAGGCCTACCAGCGCTGGGAGGCCTTCGCCCAGTCGCTGACGGCGGCACTGCGCTCCGACGACCGGGAGCGCAACTGCGGCTGACCCGGTCAGTACACCCGGTTGCGCCCCCTGCCGTACAGCTCGGGCCGGTCGAAGGTCGCCGGCATCGCGGCGGAGCCCGGGAGGCTGCGGCCGCGGTGCAGGCGGGCCTCGAGGGCGACCAGCGCGGCGAGTGCGGCGACGGGGACGAGCAGGAACAGGACGAGCAGCACGGCGGGCCTCCGCGGTGGGGCCGGGCGGGCTGCCCGGCGGCTGGCACCACCGTCGCGCCCGGCCCTTGCGACCCTCTGGCGGCCGACCGACGCCGACTTGCGGGCCACTGGTGGGCCGGTGCGCGGTACCGCGCGCTCAGGCGGTCAGGCGCTGCACCGCGGCGTCGACGCGCTCGTCGGTGGCGGTCAGCGCCATCCGCACGTGCCGGGCACCGGCCGGGCCGTAGAAGGAGCCGGGCGCCGGGACGATGCCCAGGCCGGCCAGCCAGTCGACGGTGGCCCAGCAGTCCTCGTCGCGGGTGACCCACAGGTACAGGCCCGCCTCGGAGTGGTCGATGCGCGCGCCGGTGGCCCGGACCGCCGCGGCCAGCCGCTCCCGGCGCCGGCCGTACCGCTCGCGCTGGGCGTCGACGTGGGCGTCGTCGGCCAGCGCCGCGGTCATGGCCGCCTGCACCGGGCCGGGGACCAGCAGGCCCAGGTGCCGGCGCACCTCCCACACGCGCCGGACGAGCACGGGGTCGCCCGAGAGCAGACCGGCGCGGTAGCCGGCCGCCGTCGACTGCTTGGACAGCGAGTGGACGGCCAGCAGTCCGGTGTGGTCGGCGCCGGCGACGGCGGGGTGCAGCAGCGAGCGCGGCTGCACGTCCCAGCCGAGGGTGGCGTAGCACTCGTCGGCGACCACCGGCACGCCGTGCGCCCGCCCCCAGGCCACCCAGCCGCGCAGCTGCTCGTCGGAGAGCACGCGGCCGTGCGGGTTGCCCGGGGAGTTGAGCCAGACCAGGACGATCCCGGCGGCGTCGTCGGGCGGGGTGTCGGTGCGGCGCACGGCCAGCCCGGCGAGGACCGCGCCCACCTCGTAGGTCGGGTAGGCGACCTCGGGGATGACGACGGTGCCCTCGCGCAGGCCGAGCAGCGTGGGCATGAGCGCCACGAGCTCCTTGGAGCCGATCGTCGGGACGACCGACGGGTCGGCACCCAGCGGGTCGGCGAGGGTCACGCCGAGGCGGCGCTGCAGCCACCCGGCCGCGGCCTGGCGCAGCTCACGGGTGCCCAGGGCCATCGGGTAGCCCGGGGCGTCGCCGGCCGCCGCCAGCGCGGTGCGCAGGACGTCGGGGGTGGGGTCGACCGGCGTCCCGATGGACAGGTCGACGAGGCCGCCCGGGTGCCGCGCCGCGCGGGCCCGGGCGGCCTCGAGGCTGTCCCAGGGGAAGTCGGGCAGGCGGCCGGCCGCCAGCCCCGCCGCGGTGGTGCTCAGTGTCCCACGCCCTGGGGCGGGAGGGCGGGCACCAGCGGGTGGTCGGTGGCGATACGGCCGGTCTTCGCCGCCCCGCCCGGGCTGCCCAGGTCGGTGAAGAACTCCACGTTGGCGTTGTAGAAGTCCTTCCACTTGTCCGGGACGTCGTCCTCGTAGTAGATGGCCTCCACGGGACAGACCGGCTCGCAGGCACCGCAGTCGACGCACTCGTCGGGGTGGATGTAGAGCATCCGGTCGCCCTCGTAGATGCAGTCCACCGGACACTCGTCGATGCACGCCTTGTCGAGGACGTCGACGCAGGCCTGGGTGATCACGTAGGTCACGGTGGGTCCTCCCGGGGGACGTGCGGGCAGCGCCCCGGCTCGCGGCCGGGCTCGCGCGTGTCGCCCGTCAGTATGGCCCCGTACCGCGGCCCCGGGCTCGACGGGTGGGGCGCCCGACCCGGTCGGGGGAGCCCGGCCGCGTGCGCGCAGGATCGCCGCATGGGACAGAGCCGCTCGCCGCTGGGGGTCGCCGACCTGGAGCGGGTCGCCGCCCGCGGCTGGCGCGCCCCGGAGGAGGCGGACCTGGGCGGCTGGCTGCTGCGCGCCGGCGGCGGTTTCACCGGCCGGGCCAACACCGCGCTGGTCGCCGGGGACCCCGGCGTGCCCCTCCGCGAGGCGACGGCGGCGGTCAGCGGCTGGTACCGCGCCCGCGGGCTGCGGCCGGGCGCCCAGCTGCCGGGCGTGCGGTCACGTCCCGTCGACGCCGTCCTGGCCGCGGCCGGGTGGGAGCGCGGGGAGGACGTCCTGGTGCTCACCGCGCCGCTGGTCCCCGGCCCCGCGGACGGCGTGCCGGTCGAGCTGGCGCCGGCGCCGGACGACGCCTGGCTGGCGGCCTACCGCGGGCCGGCCCCCACCGCCGCGGCCCGCGCGGTGCTCACCAACGCCGAGGAGGTGGTGTTCGCGGCGGTGCGTCCCGATCCCGCCGCCGCGCCGGCCGCCGTCGCCAGGGGTGTGGTGACCGGCGAGTGGCTGGGCGTCGGCGCGCTCACGGTGGCCGAGGACGCCCGCCGCCGCGGCCTGGCGACGGCGGTCATGGGCACGCTCACGCGCTGGGGCGCCGGCCGGGGGGCGCGGTGGGTGTACCTGCAGGTGGCGGCGTCGAACGCCCCGGCGCGGGCGCTCTACCGCCGCACCGGCTACGTCGAGCACCACCGCTACCACTACCGCTGGGCGCCCGACGGCGCCTGAGGACGCGGTGCGGCCACCACCCGGCCGACGGCGAGCGCGGCCCCGACCACGCCCAGGCCGAGGAAGGCGAGGGTCACCCCGCCCAGCGCACCGGTGCCCACGGCGACGAGGTCGCCCTCGGGACGGCGCACGGTGGCGGCCAGGGCGACCGACAGCCAGGTCACCGCCGGGAGGACGGCCACCACCCGAGAGCCGGTGAGCCGGAACGCGAGCGTCACCAGCAGGGGGTTGCCCACCAGGGCGGCGAGCACCGACAGCGGCACCAGGACGCCGGCCACGCGCAGCGGCAGCCAGAACACCTGGACCAGCGCCAGCCAGCCGGCGAGGGCGACCGCCACGACCGCGGCGGCGGCCAGCGCGGTGGCCCGGGTCATCCGGTCACGCCGGCGAACAGGTCGTCCTCCCAGCCGTTGGGCGCCTCCCCCGACGCGCCGCGCTCCCCGCGGACCAGCCGGTAGTACTCCACGCCGAGCACCTCCTGGCCGAGGTTGTTCGACAGGGCGAAGAACGGCCCGTCCACGGTGATCTGGGTGGCGTGCGCGCGCATGGCCGCCTCCTTCGCGCCGGCATGGGCGCGGCCGTCGACCGCGGCGGTGACCAGCTCGTCGGGGACGGCGAAGGGGATGTCGTCGACCTCCCCGAGCTGGTCGAAGGGCGAGGCCTCCCCCAGCGCAGCCATCGCCTCGGCGCCCTCGCGCAGCACCGAGCGCGGCACGCAGCACCAGTAGACCTTGGCGACGTCCCACGCCGCGCCCAGCTCGGGGCGGTAGCCGGGGTCCGCGGCGGACTCGACGGCGGCCATCGCGACCCGGTGGGCCTGGATGTGGTCGGGGTGGCCGTACCCACCCCGCTCGTCGTAGGTGACGACGACCTGCGGCCGGACCTCCCGGACCACGGCCACCGCGTGCGCCACGGCCTCGTCGAGGTCGGCGTTCCAGAAGGCGTGGGGCTTCGTGTTCGCCGGGGTCCCCATCATCCCGGAGTCCCGGTAGCGCCCGGGCCCGCCGAGGAAGCGCCAGTCGGTGACGCCGAGCGCGTCCATGGCCGCCCGCAGCTCCGCGATCCGGTACCCGCCGAGCTGGTCGGCGTGCTCGGGCCCGAGCAGCTCGAGCTCCGGGACGAGGACCTCGCCCTCCTCGCCCAGCGTGCAGGTCAGCAGGGTGACCTGTGCGCCCTCGGCGACGTACCGGGCCATCGTGGCGCCGTTGTTGATCGTCTCGTCGTCGGGGTGGGCGTGCACGAGCAGCAGGCGTCGGTCGGCGGTCACGAGGGGACATTCTCCCCCGGCCGCCGGGACGGCCGGTGGGACGGGCCGGACGGTGGGACGGGCCGGGCGGTGGGACGGGCCGGGCGGTGGGACGGGCCGGGCGGTGAGACGGGCCGGACGGCGAGACGGGCCGGGCGGCGTCCTCCCTCACCGCCGGGCGTCCTCCCGCACGGTGGGACGTGAGGGAGGACGCCCGACGATCAGGTCACCTGATCGTGGCGCCGCCTACTCCGCGTCGACGGGGACGACCGTCCGCGCCTCGGCGAAGTGGCAGGCGCTCGGGTGGCCCTGGCCGCGGTCGACCAGCGCCGGCGCCTCGGTGGCGCAGACGTCCTGGGCCTTCCAGCAGCGGGTGCGGAAGCGGCAGCCCGAGGGCGGGTCCGCGGGGCTCGGGACGTCGCCCTGAAGCAGGATCCGGTCCTTCTGCCCGCGCAGCGCCGGCTCGTGCAGCGGGACCGACGACAGCAGCGCCTGGGTGTAGGGGTGCGACGGCGAGGCGTACACCTGCTCGTCGGTGCCCTCCTCGACGATGCTGCCGAGGTACATGACCGCGACGCGGTCGGAGATGTGCCGCACCACCGACAGGTCGTGGGCGATGAACAGGTAGGACAGGCCGAACTCGTCCTGCAGGTCCTCGAGCAGGTTGACCACCTGCGCCTGCACCGAGACGTCGAGCGCCGACACCGGCTCGTCGCAGACGATGATCTCCGGCTGGAGCGCCAGCGCGCGGGCGATGCCGATGCGCTGCCGCTGGCCGCCGGAGAACTGGTGCGGGTAGCGGTTGACGTAATCGGGGTTGAGCCCGACGCGGTCGAGCAGCTCCTGCGTGCGCTTGAGCCGGCCCTTCTTCGGGGCGACGTCGTCGTGCACGGCCCAGCCCTCGGCGACGATGTCGCCGACGGTCATCCGCGGGTTGAGCGAGGCGTAGGGGTCCTGGAAGATGATCTGGACCTCGCGCCGGTAGTCCTTGAGCGCGCGGCCACCCATGCGGGCGACGTCCTTGCCCTTGTAGAGGATCGACCCGGCGGTCGGCTTCTCCAGCGCGACGATCAGCTTCGACACCGTCGACTTGCCGCAGCCGGACTCGCCGACCAGGCCCACGGTCTCGCCGCGGCGCAACTGCAGGTTCACGCCGTCGACGGCGCGGACGTGGCCGATCGTGCGCTTGAAGACGATGCCCTGGGTCAGCGGGAAGTGCTTCTGCAGCCCCTTGACCTCGAGCAGCGTCTCGCCCATCGCGCCGCGGGCCCCGGCCGGGGCCGGCTTCTCCAGCGTCGGGGCGGCCGGCGCAGGAGCCGGCTTCGACAGGGACGACGCCGCGGTGGCGCCGTGCTCACGGGGCTCGGACACCGAGAACCTCCTCGCTGTAGTGGCAGGCCGCCTCGCGCCCCGGGACGACCAGCCGCAGCGGTGGGACGTCGGTCGAGCACTCACGGCCCGGTGCGGCCTCGGCGCCCAGCCGCCGGTGGGCGCAGCGCGGGTGGAACGGGCAGCCGCTCGGGATGCGCGCCAGGTTCGGCGGCTGCCCGGCGATCGGCTGCAGGCGTCCGCCCTTGTGCTCGACCTGGGGCACCGACCCCATGAGCCCCTCGGTGTAGGGGTGGGCGGGGTGGGTGAAGACGTCGTCGACGGTACCGCGCTCGACGATCTCGCCGGCGTACATGACGGCGACGTTGTCGGCCACCTCGTTGACCACGCCGAGGTCGTGGGTGATGAGGATCAGCCCCATGCCCGTCTCCTGCTGCAGGTCCTTGAGCAGGTCCATGACCTGCGCCTGCACGGTGACGTCGAGGGCGGTGGTCGGCTCGTCGGCGATGAGGATCCGCGGGTCCAGCGCGATGGCCATGGCGATCATCACGCGCTGGCGCATGCCGCCGGAGAACTGGTGCGGGTAGTCGTCGACGCGGCGGGCCGCGGCGGGGATCCGCACGCGGTCCATCAGCTCGACGGCGCGCTTGCGGGCGTCCTTCTTCGACATCCCCCGGTGCGCCCGGAACATCTCGCCGATCTGGAACCCGACGCTGTAGACCGGGTTCAGCGACGACAGCGCGTCCTGGAAGATCATCGAGATGCCGGGGCCGCGGACCTTCCGCTGGTCCTCGGCCGACATCCCCAGCATGTTCTTGCCCTCGAACCAGATGCCGCCGCCGGAGATGACCGCCGGCGGCGTCTCGAGGATCCCCATGATCGCCTGGGCCGAGACCGACTTGCCGGAGCCGGACTCACCGAGGATGGCCAGGGTCTCCCCCGCCGCCAGGCTGTAGCTCACGCCGTTGACGGCGTGCACCGTGCCGGAGCGGGTGCGGAACTCCACGTGGAGGTCGTCCACGTCCAGCAGCGGGGTACCGGCCGGGGCGGCCTCGGACGTGGGCTTGGACAGGTCGAGGTTGGTCATGCGCGCTGCCTCGGGTCGAGGGCGTCGCGCAGGGCGTCGCCCATCAGGATGAACGCCATCACGGTCAGCGTCAGGGCGATGCTGGGGAAGAGCACGAGGTGCGGCGCCGTCCTCAGCAGCTCCTGGCCGGTGTCGATCTGCAGCCCCCAGGAGATCGCCGGCGGCTGGAGGCCGACCCCCAGGAAGGTCAGCGTCGCCTCGGCCGCGATCAGCACACCGATGGTGATCGTGGCGTAGACCAGCACCGGCGCCACCGCGTTGGGCATGATGTGCCGCACCAGGATACGGAGGTCCGAGGCGCCCATGGCACGCGCGGCAGCCACGTAGTCCGAGCTCTTGACCGCGATGACCTGAGACCGGACCAGCCGCATCGCCGTCATCCAGCCGAAGGCGGCCAGTGCGATGGCCACAGCACCGGGCCCCCGGTCGCTGATGACGGGCAGGCCGGTCGACGGGCCGACCCGCAGCAGGACCAGCGCGCCCAGGATGAGGGGCAGGGCGTAGAAGATGTCGGCGACCCGGGACAGGATGCTGTCGGTGAGGCGCCCGTAGAACCCCGCGACCGCGCCGACGACGACGCCGAGCACGAGCACGCCCAGGACACCGAGGACGCCGATGAGGAGCGAGTTGCGGGCGCCGTAGACGACGTTCGCCAGGTAGTCGCAGCCCTGCTGGTCGAAGCCGAGCCAGTGGTCGGCCGAGGGCGTCCCCCGGGAGTTGGACAGGTCGCAGGCGCGCGGATCGGCGCCGCGGGCGAACACCGACGGGAACAGCGCCATCATCACGAACAGCACGCACAGCACCGCGCCGACCCAGAAGGTGACGCTCCGCCTGAGCTGCCCCCAGGCATCGCTCCAGAGACTGTTCTGCCGCTCCTTGGTGACGTCGAGCGAGGGGCTGGCCAGTCCCGTGGTCGTCCCGGCCTCGACCTCGTCCTTGCGCAGGTCCAACTGCTGCTGGTCAGTCATAGCGGATCCTCGGGTCCAGGACGGCGTAGAGCACGTCGACGACCAGGTTGAAGAAGATGAAGAAGAAGACCATCAGGGTGACGATCCCGACCACGACCGCCCCTTCCTGAGCTCGGACCGAGTCGAAGACGGCACGCCCGATGCCAGGCAGGTTGAAGACACTCTCGGTGACGATTGCACCACCCATGAGGGTACCGATGTCGGCGCCGATGAACGTCACGACCGGGATCAGGCTGTTGCGGAGAGTGTGGCGGACGACGACCGTCCGAGGCTGCAGTCCCTTGGCCTTGGCGGTGCGCACGTAGTCGGCCCGCATGTTCTCCGCGATGCTCGTGCGAGTCAGCCGCGCCACGTAGGCGAGCGACCCGGAGGCGAGCACGAGGCCCGGGAGCAGGAAGCTGCGCCACCCCTCCGTCGTGCCGGCGATCGGGAACCAGCCCAACTGCAGACCGAACACGTACTGGGAGACGAACGCCAGCACCAGGATCGGGATGGAGACGATGATGGTGGTGCTGACGAGGACGACGTTGTCGATGAAGCCGTTCTTGCGGATGCCCGCCAGGACACCGGCCACCACTCCGATGACGATCTCGAAGCCGATGGCCACCACGGCCAGCTGGACCGTCACCGGCAGCCGCAGGAGGATCGTGTCGAGTACGGGGCGGCCACGGAAGTCGGTGCCGAAGTCGCCCTGGACGAGGTCCCCGAGGTACTTGACGTACTGCAGCCACAGCGGGTCGCCGAGGTTGAACTCCTCGCGGAGTTCAGCCACGACCCCTGGTGCGAGTGGGCGGTCGCCGGCGAGTGCGCGGATGGGGTCGCCGGGAAGCGCATAGACCATGGCGAAGATCAGGAACGAGGCCCCGATCAGCACGGGGATGGTCAGCAGAAGGCGGCGCGCGACGTAGCGGCCCATGTCCCTCCTCGGTCAGGACGCAGCCGGTCCCCGGTCTGAGGTGGCGCGTCGTCCATCATGCGGGGCATCCCCCCGGCACGAGTCGGCGGGGTGTCCGCCCGGTGGGACGGTCGGGGCCCCATCGGCCGACCGCCGGGAGCACCTGTCCGGTCTGGACAGGCACCCCCGGCGGCGCCGTGCTGTGTGTCGCGGACGTCAGCTGTTGACGGTCACTCCGGCGACGTCGATGTCACCGAACACGTCGATCACCACGTCGCTCACGTTCTCCGAGTGAGCGGCCTGCTCCAGGTCGAAGAACATCGGGATGATCGGCATGTCCTCGAGCAGCAGGTCCTCGGCCTGGTTGTACAGCTCGATGGCCTCCTCGTTGCTGCCCGCGGAGTTGCCCTGCCGGATGAGCTCGTCGAACTCCGGGTTCTGGTAGAACGTGGCGTTCGAGCCCGCCGGGGGCAGGGCCGCGGTGCTGTACAGCGGCTCCAGGTAGTTCTGCGGGCTCGGGTAGTCCATGCTCCAGGCGAGGCGGAACGGCCCGGTCGCACCCTGCTCGTCGAGCAGCGGCAGGTACTCGGCGAAGTCGAGGTCCCCGCGGAGGGTGTACTCGATCCCGAGGTTCTCCCGGAGCTGGTTGCCGGCCGCCTGGACCCAGGCGTCGTGGCCGGCTCCGGCGTTGAACCACAGCTCGATGGGCTGGCTGCGGTCGAAACCGGCCTCGTCGAGCAGCTGGTTGGCCCGGTCGACGTCGAGCTCGCAGTACTCACAGGCACCCTCGCGGTAACCGTCGACCACCGGCGCGACGTAAGCGTCCGCGGGCGTGCGGCTGCCGTTGAAGATGGCGTCCGAGATCGCCTGGCGGTCGATGGCCATGGAGAAGGCCTGCCGCACCCGCGGGTCGGAGTAGCGCGGGTCGTAGGTCGGGAACCCGAGGTAGGTGAACCCGGACGACGGCGCCTCGAGGAAGCGGTCGCCGAGCTCGTCCGGGGCGGAGGCGAGGGCGTCCGGCGGCATGTCCGGGAGGACGTCGAGGTTGCCGCCCTGCAGGTCGGTGTAGCCGGTGTTCAGGTCGGCGTAGACCCGGAACTCGACGGAGTCGGCGTTGCCCGGCTGCTCCCCGGCGAAGTCCTCGTAGCGGGTCACGGTGAAGCCGGTGCCCGGGACGAAGTCCTCCTCGGCCTGGTAGGGGCCGTTGCCGACGGGTCGGGTACCGGCCGCCTCCGGGTCCTCGAAGAAGGACTCGGGCAGCGGGTAGAAGGCGTTGTAGCCGACCGTCACGGGGAACTGGGCGAAGGGGGTCGCCAGGGTGACCGTGAACGTCTGGTCGTCGACGACCTGCAGCCCGCTCATCTCCTGGGCAGCCGGCTCGCCGGTCGGCTCGCCGGTGGCTTCGTCGACGGGAGCCTGGAGGTCGTCGTAGCCCTGGATGTTGCTGAAGAAGTACGACGCGCCCTGGGCGTTCGGGCTGTAGGCGGTGTAGTTCCACGCGTCGACGAAGGACTGCGAGGTCACCGGAGTGCCGTCGTGGAAGGTCCAGCCGTCCTTGAGCGTCACGGTCCAGGTGGTGTTGTCCTCGGACTCGATCGACTCGGCGACACCGGTGTACTGCACCTCGCCGTCGGCGGCGTACTCGACCAGACCGGTCCACAGGGAGGAGATGACCTGGTGACCCTCGCTCTCCGTGGTGTTACCAGGGATCAGCGGGTTCTCGGGCTCGCCGATGTAGAGGCTGTAGGTGCCGCCACCCTCACCGCCACCGCCGCCGGTGCCCGACTCACTGTCGTCGCCGCCGCCACAGGCGGTCAGCAGCAGCGCGGCCGACAGGCCGGTCGCCACGAGCGCCGACCGGCGCTTGCTCAACTTCACGTGCGATGCCTCCCTCGTCCCGCAGCTGCGGGGGGAACGGACTGGTCGATGCTCACCCGGGCGCAGTGCCGGGCGTCGGCGTCCATCAGGTGAACACCCGGGATCGGTCCCGGAACGCCGCGAGCGACCCTAGGCAGCGCCGGGGATGACCGTCCACGACCGTCACCGGATTGTGACCCTGGCTCACGACCCGGTGGGCCGCGATGCAAAGGGGACGGTACGCCGCCTCCGTCACGACACGTGTTGCGGCCTCCAGGCGCTCAGCCCGCAGGACTTCCGCCGTCCGGGCGACCGGGGTGTCGGAACCGTACCCGGGGGTAACCCCTCGTCCCCCGAGAGAGGAGCTCACCGTGAGCGGGATCGACAAGATGAAGAACAAGGCCCAGGAGCTCTCCGGCGAGGGCAAGGAGCGCGTCGGCGAGGCGACCGGCGACCGCGACCTGCAGGCCGAAGGCGCCAACGACAAGGCGGCCGGCAACCTCAAGCAGGCCGGCGAGAAGGTCAAGGACGTGTTCAAGTAGAAGGACCCCTTCGCCCCCCGCCACTCGCTCCGCTCGCGGCGGGACCCTGCGAAGGAGCCGTTCCAGCACCTCACCGCACGGGCGCCGTCTCTCCGGGGACGGCGCCCGTGGCGTGTCAGGGGCGGCCGAGGAGGTCGCGGACGGCGGGCAGCAGCGGGCGGTCCGCGGCGATCCAGTCGAGGTGCTCGAGGTCGCCGGCGCGCACCCAGCGCAGGTCGCGGTGCTCGTGGGCCACCGGCTCGCCGGCGACCAGCCGCGCCTCCCAGACCCGCAGCGTCGAGGCGCCCGGGGCGCCGCCCGCGACGACGCCGTCGAGCGGGACCTCCCCCAGGAAGGCCCGCGGCGCCACGGTGATCCCGAGCTCCTCCGCGCACTCCCGCACCAGCGCGGCCTGCTGGTCCTCCCCCGGCTCCACCTTGCCGCCGGGGAACTCCCACAACCCGGCCAGCGGACCCGAGTCGCGCTGGGCGACCAGCACCTCGCCGCCGCAGGCGCCGTCCGCGCGGACGATCGCCGCCCCCACCACCTGGACGACGTCGAGCGCCCGCAGCGCCGCCGCCGCCGCGTAGCCGTCGAGGTGCCGCCGCATCGACCGCTGCACCCGGCGGCGCAGCACCGCCCGGTCGACCAGCCCGCTCAGCACGCCGGGCAGGCCGGTGTCCCACTCGACCTGCTCCTCGACGACGGTGCCGGCCCCGGTGGCCGTGAACGTGCGCGCGTGGGTCAGCCGCCGCCAGCCGGAACCGGGCCCGGCGGCGTAGAGGTCCGACACCGGGCGGGCCGACTCGACCTCCTCCAGCGGGAACGGCCAGGGGCGCCCCAGGGCCCGCGCGACGTCGAAGGCGACGGTCAGCGGCGCCGCCACGACGGTGGTGAAGTGCAACCGGTCCACGCCGCCACGGTCCCAGACGGGGCAGGATGAGCCCGTGCGCATCACGGCCCGGGTCGACTACGCCGTCCGCGCGGCGGTCGAGCTGGCCGCCGTCGCGCCGGACGCGCTGACCTGCGACCGCATCGCGCGGGCCCAGGACATCCCCTCCCGCTTCCTGCAGGGCATCCTCGGCGACCTCCAGCACGCCCGGCTGGTCACCAGCCAGCGGGGCCGCGAGGGCGGCTACCGGCTGGCGCTGCCGCCGTCGGAGATCTCCATCGCGCGCGTCATGCGAGTGGAGCAGGGGTTCCTCGCCGAGGTGCACGGCCAGCGGCCCGAGGACGTGAGCTACCCGGGGGTCGCCGCCGAGCTGGCCGGCGTCTGGGTGGCCGCCCGAGAGGCCTACCGGCGGGTGCTGGAGGAGGTCACGCTGGCCGACGTCGTCGCCGGGAAGCTGCCCGGCCACGTCGCCGAGCTGGTGGCGGTCGAGAGCGCCTGGCGCTCGTTCGGCGACGACCCCGCCTGACCGGCCCGCCCGGCGGCTGGGGAAGACTCGGCCGGTGAGCAGCGCACGGCAGCCCGGCGTCACCGTCTTCCTCACCGGCCTGTCCGGCGCGGGCAAGTCGACGATCGCCGACGCCCTGGTCGCACAGCTGGAGGCCGAGGGCCGGCCGGTGACCGTCCTCGACGGCGACGTCGTGCGCACCCACCTGTCCAGCGAGCTGTCCTACTCCCGCGCGGACCGCGACCTCAACATCCGCCGGATCGGCTTCGTCGCCGGCGAGGTGGTCCGGCACGGCGGCACCGCCGTCGTCGCCGCGATCGCGCCCTACGAGCAGGCGCGCGAGGAGGCGCGGGCGCTGGTCGAGCGGCACGGCCGGTTCGTGCTGGTGCACCTGGCCACCCCGCTGGAGGTCTGCGAGGCCCGCGACGTCAAGGGCCTCTACGCGCGGGCCCGGGCCGGGCAGATCTCCGGTTTCACCGGCATCGACGACCCCTACGAGCCGCCGGCGCGCGCCGAGGTGGTCATCGACACCTCGGTCACCCCGCTGGACGAGTCCGTGGCGCGCATCCGCGCGGCCATGGCAGGAGGACCCCGCCCTCCCCACCCCTCGCAGGCTCGGGGCGGTGCCCTGGACGGGGCCGACCGTGGCTCACCAACAGCGTGACCGCACGGGCGCCCCGCGCGGGTGTGCGACCATGGGGGGCGTGACGGACCGCGGCAGCCTGCTCGTCGCGCGTCTGCACGTCGACCTCGCCCGGGTCAGCAGCGCCGCCTGTCACGCCGCGCGCTGACCACCAGTCCCCCCGCGGCGCGAGTCGCGTCCCCGATCTGGCAGCGCGCTCCGCGCGGGTCACGAACCGGCGCGGACGGCGCAGGAAGTAGTGCACCGTGTCCGCTCCACCCCGTTCCAGCCGGCCGGTCCGCGGCCAGGGCCAGTGGGCGCTCGGCTACCGGGAGCCGCTGAACCCCAACGAGCGCATGAAGAAGGACTCCGACGGCCTCGAGGTCCGTCAGCGGATCCTCGACATCTACTCGAGGACCGGCTTCGACGGCATCGACCCCGGCGACCTGCGCGGCCGGATGCGCTGGATGGGCCTCTACACCCAGCGGGCCCCCGGCATCCCCGGCGGCAAGACCGCCGTCCTGGAGCCCGAGGAGCTCGAGGACTCCTACTTCATGATGCGGGTGCGCACCGACGGTGGGGCGCTGACCAGCGAGCAGCTGCGCACGCTGGGCGCCATCAGCACCGAGTTCGGCCGCGACGTCGCCGACGTCACCGACCGGCAGAACATCCAGTACCACTGGATCCGCATCGAGGACGTCCCCGAGATCTGGGAGCGGCTCGAGGCGGTCGGCATGACCACGACCGAGGCCTGCGGCGACACCCCGCGCGGCATGCTCAACTGCCCGCTGGCCGGCGTCCTCGAGGACGAGGTCGTCGACGCCACCGGCGTCATGGCGCAGACGGTGGCCCGCTACGTGGGCGACCCGGAGTTCAGCAACCTGCCCCGCAAGTGGAAGACGTCGATGTCGGGCTGCGTCGACCACTGCACCGAGCCCGAGATCGACGACGTCTCCTTCGTCGGCGTCGTCGGCCCGGACGGCGAGCCCGGCTACGACCTGTGGGTCGGCGGCGGCCTGTCGACCAACCCGATGTTCGCCCAGCGGGTCGGCGTGTTCGTCCGGCCGGAGGAGGTCACCGAGGTCTGGGCGGCCTGCACCTCGGTCTTCCGCGACTACGGCTACCGGCGGCAGCGCAACCGGGCCCGGATCAAGTTCCTCATGGCCGACTGGGGTCCGGAGAGGTTCCGGCAGGTGCTGCAGGACGAGTACCTGCACCGCGCGTTGCCCGACGGCCCCGCGGCCGCGCCGCCGAAGCACGAGTCGCGCGACCACGTCGGCGTCGCGCGGCAGAAGGACGGCCGCAACGCCGTCGGCTTCGCGCTGCGCACCGGCCGGATCACCGGGACGGTGCTCACCCGGATCGCCGACCTCGCCGACGAGTACGGCGCGGGCCGCATCCGGACGACGACGCAGCAGAAGATGGTGGTCCTGGACGTGCCCGACGAGCACGTGGAGGACCTCGTCGCCGCGCTCGCCGAGCACGACCTGCTGGTGCGCCCGAGCGCCTTCCGCCGCGGCACCATGGCCTGCACCGGCCTGGAGTTCTGCAAGCTCGCGATCGTCGAGACCAAGCAGCACGCCCAGGACCTCTACGCCGAGCTGGAGAAGCGGCTGCCCGGCTTCGACGAGCCGATCGGCATCAACGTCAACGGCTGCCCGAACAGCTGCGCCCGCTTCCAGACCGCCGACATCGGTCTCAAGGGCTCGATGGTGCGCGACGACTCCGGCGAGATGGTCGAGGGCTTCCAGGTGCACCTGGGCGGGCACCTCGGGGTCGAGGCGGCCTTCGGCCGCAAGTTCCGCGGCCACAAGGTGACCAAGGCCGAGACCGCCGACTACTGCGAGCGGGTGCTGCGCGGCTACCTCGAGCGGCGCCAGCCCGGTGAGCGGTTCGCCGCGTACGTCGCGCGGGCCGAGGAGGCCTGGCTGCTGTGAGCGACGAGGCCGACACGCCCTCGGGCGG
Organism: Geodermatophilus sp. SYSU D00710; assembly: GCF_054050195.1. Classification (NCBI taxonomy): domain Bacteria; kingdom Bacillati; phylum Actinomycetota; class Actinomycetes; order Geodermatophilales; family Geodermatophilaceae; genus Geodermatophilus; species Geodermatophilus sp. SYSU D00710. The sequence continues at coordinate 12,778 of NZ_JBJGYX010000005.1, read as the reverse complement.
AAGGCAGCGCCAGCTCCCCGTGTTCCACTGCCCGTACTGCGGTGACGAGGAGCTGACCCCCACCGGGGAGTCCGGCGGCGAGTGGCACTGCGCCGCCTGCCTCCGCACGTTCACCGTCCGCCTGACCGGGACAGGGGTGCAGCGACCATGACCACCGCCGTGCGTGCCACGCCGGAGCTGGCCGCGGAGGCCGACGCCCGGTTCGAGAGGATCGCCGACCCGGTCGAGCAGGCCCTCGCCGTCCTCCGCTGGGCCGGCGAGACCTTCGGCGACGACTTCGCCATCACCTCGTCGATGGCCGACGGGCTGCTCGCCCACCTGGCCTCCCGGGCGGTCCCGGGCGTGCACGTCGTCTTCCTCGACACCGGCTACCACTTCGCCGAGACGATCGGCACCCGCGACTGGATCAGCGGCGTCCTGCCGATCACGCTGGTCAACGTGACGCCAGCGCAGACGGTGGCCGAGCAGGACGCCGAGCACGGCCCGGAGCTGCACCGGCGCGACCCCGACCTGTGCTGCTCGCTGCGCAAGGTGCAGCCGCTGGCGACGGCGCTGGCCGGGTACGCGGCGTGGGGCTCGGGGGTGCGTCGCGACGAGGCCGCCACCCGCGCGGGGACCCGGGTCGTCGACTGGGACGCCAAGCGGGGCATGGTCAAGGTCAACCCGCTGGCCGCCTGGACGCAGGCCGACGTCGACGCCTACGTCGCCGAGCACCAGGTGCCGGTGAACCCGCTGCACGAGCTGGGCTACGCCTCCATCGGCTGCGAGCCCTGCACCCGGCCGGTCGCCCCGGGCGAGGACCCGCGAGCCGGACGCTGGGCCGGCCGCGGCAAGACCGAGTGCGGCCTGCACCTCTGAACCGGTAGGACTGCCACCGTGCCCCGACCGCCGAAGCTGTCCCCCGAGGAGCTCACCGCCGCGCTGGCCGACCTGCCGCTGTGGTCGGGCGACCCCGCGGGGCTGCGCCGCAGCGTGGAGCTGCCGACCTTCGCCGACGCCGTGGCCGCGATCGTGCGGATCGGCTTCGTCGCCGAGCAGCTCGACCACCACCCGGACGTCGACCTGCGCTGGCGGACCCTGCACCTGACGCTGGTCAGCCACTCCGCCGGCGGGGTCAGCGAGCTCGATCTGGAGCTCGCGCGGCGGATCGACGCGCTCCTCCCCGGCTGAGGCGACCGGAGCCCAAGGACTCTCCCGGCCCGCCCCTCCGCGCTCCTAGCGTGCGGCAGGGAGCGGGAGGAGGCCGCCATGGCCGACGTCGTCGTGCTCGGTGGCGGGGTGTGCGGGCTCGCCTCGGCGCTGCTGCTGGCCCGCGACGGGCACGAGGTGACCGTCCTGGAGCACGACCCCGACCCGGTGCCGGGCACGCCCGAGGAGGCGTGGCAGCAGTGGCACCGCGGCGGGGTCGCGCAGTTCCGCCAGCCGCACTACCTGCAGCCGCGGGCGCGGCTGGTCCTCGACGCCGAGCTGCCGGACGTGAGCGCCGCCCTCGCCGCCGCCCACGCCGTCCGCTTCGACACCCTGACCACGGCCCCGCCCACGGTGCCGCCGCTGGACCGGCGGCCGGACGACGACCGCCACGTCACCCTGACCGCCCGCCGCTGCGTGCTCGAGCAGGTCCTCGGCCGGACCGCCGACGAGCAGCCGGGCCTGCGGGTCCGGCGCGGCGTGACCGTCACCGGCCTGCTCACCCGGCCGCTGGACGGGCGCCCGCACGTCACCGGCGTCGCCACGACCGACGGCGAGGTGGCCGCCGACCTCGTCGTCGACGCCACGGGCCGGCGCTCGCCGCTGCCGCGGTGGCTGCTCGAGGCCGGCGGCGCCCCGGTGCAGGAGGAGTCGGTGGACAGCGGGTTCACCTACTACACCCGCTACTTCCGGTCCCGCGACGGCCGCCTGCCGGAGCCCCGCGACCGGCTCAACGTCGCCCTCGGCTCCTTCTCGGTGCTCACCCTGCCCGCCGACTCCGGCACCTGGTCGGTGACCCTCTACACCGCCTCCCACGACCGGCCCCTCAAGGAGCTGCGGCACGAGGCTGCGTGGACGGCGGTCGTGGCGGCCTGCCCCCGACAGGCGCACTGGCTCGACGGCGAGCCGCTGACCGGGGTCCTGCCGATGGCGGGGATCCTCGACCGGCACCGCCGGCTGTCCGACGGCGAGCGCCCGGTGGCCACCGGCATCGCCCCCGTGGCCGACGCGTGGGCCTGCACGAACCCCTCGATCGGCCGGGGCATCGCGCTCGGCCTGGTGCACGCGGTCGCGCTGCGCGAGGTCGTCCGGCAGCACCTCGGCGACCCCGAGGAGTTCGCGGCGGCGTGGGACGCGGAGACCGAGGCCCGGCTGACCCCCTGGTACCGGGCCACCGTCGCCGTCGACCGGGCCCGGCTCGCCGACATGGACGCCGCGCGGGAAGGCCGTCCCCCGCCCCAGCCGCACGGGCCGGCCGCGCTCGGCCCCGCGCTGGCCCGGGCCATGGCGTTCGACAGCGAGGTCTACCGCGCGTTCATGGAGGTGGTGGACTGCCTGACCCTGCCCGCGGAGCTGTTCACCCGCCCCGGGTTCACCGACCGGGTCCTGCAGGTGGCCGGCGAGCACGAGGCTCCACCGCCGGCCGGCCCGACCCGCGAGCAGCTCCTGGAGCTCGTCGGGGCGACCTGACCCCGGGGGGCGCCCTCCCGGTGGTCAGTCCGTGACGGGGAGCACCGGCAGCCGCAGCAGCCGGTCGGCCGCGTCCGCAGCGGGTGCGACGGCGGCGCCGGGCCCTCCCGCGAGGTCCCGGCGCCGCCGTCGTACCGGGGTCAGGAACCGACGACCCCGCCGTCGTCCTTGGTGATGACCACCGTGGCCGACCGGGGCGTGGTCACGCCGTCGAGCCGGGGCCAGGTGCTGCCGCCGTTCTCCCCGGGGTGCTGCAGGTTGACGAACAGCGTGCGCCGGTCCGGCGTCGTGGCGATGCCGGTGACCTCGCAGCCGACCACGCCGGTCAGGAAGCGGCGCACCTCGGGCTCCTGGTCGAACGGCGCCGAGGCGTCGGCGGCCAGCATCTGGTTGTTCGCCTGCGCCGGCTGGGTGCCGTCGGTCTGGATCCAGGCGCGGCCGTCGGGGTCGACCCACAGGCCGTCGGGTGAGCCGAAGGCGTCCTCGGGCGCGACGGTCGAGCCGTCGACGCCGCCCCCGGGGCCGGCCAGCAGGAACAGGTCCCAGCGGAACGACGTCGCGGTGTGGTCGCCGCCGGCCTCCTCCCAGCGCACGACGTGGCCCCAGCGGTTGGACACCCGGGGGTTGGGGCCGTTCGCGGTGGCGCGGGTCGTGTTGTTGGTCAGCGTCAGGTAGACCGTGCCGGTGCGCGGGTCGACCGCGCTCCACTCCGGCCGGTCCATCGGCGTGGCCCCGCCCCGCGTGGCGGCCTGCCGGGTGCGCACCAGGACCGCCGCCTGGTCGGCGAACCCGTTGGCCGCGGTGAGCCCGTTCTGCCCGTGCACCAGCGGGATCCACGTCCCGGTGCCGTCCTCGGCGAAGCGGGCGACGTACAGGGTCCCCTCGTCGAGGGGGCTGACGCCCTGCCGGCGCATCTGCTCCCACGGGCGGGCGCTGACGTACTTGTAGACGTACTCGTTGACCTGGTCGTCGCCCATGTACACGACCAGCCGGCCGTCGCGGGCGGTGTGCGCGGTGGCGTCCTCGTGCTTGAGCCGGCCCAGCGCGGTGCGCTTCACCGGCACCGACCGCGGGTCGAGCGGGTCGATCTCCACCACCCAGCCGAAGCGGTTGGGCTCGTGGGCGTCACCGGGGCGGACGACGAAGCGCGGGTCGTGGTCGGCCCAGTAGTAGGAGTCGCCGCCGACGCCGTAGCGGGCGAGGTCGGCCTGGTCGGCGGGGTCGTAGGTGCCCGGCTCCACGCGGAAGTAGCCGTTGAAGTTCTCCTCGCAGGTCAGGTAGGTGCCCCACGGGGTCTCGCCGTTGCCGCAGTTGTTGATCGTGCCCAGCGGCGTGCGGCCGGCCGGGTCGGCGGCGGTGCGCAGCAGCTGGCTGCCCGCGGCCGGACCCGAGAAGGCCATCGGCGTGGTCGCGGTGATCCGCCGGTTGAGCGGCGAGCGGACGACGGTCCAGCCGTTGCGGCCCTGCCGGCGGACCTCGACGACGCTCACGCCGTGCGCGTTCTGCGACTTGCGCACCATCTCGGCGGTGTACTCGGCCCGCGGCGGCCGCGTGCTGGTCCCGGTCTGCAGGTAGTTCTCGTCGGTGTACTCGTGGTTCAGCACGAGCACGCCGTGCTGGTTGCCGGCAGCGGCCGGGCGCACCGGGAAGTAGGTCATGCCGTCGTGGTGGGTGCCCACCTGCTGGGCCTGCTCGTCGGCGGTGTTGCCGCCGGCGGTCGGCAGGCCGGGCCGGAACGCCGGGAAGGAGCCGGTGATCGGCGTCCCCCACGGGATGAAGGGAACGGCCGTGTAGCCCGGCGGCACGACGACCTCGTCGGCGGTGCTCGGTGCGATCGCCTGGAAGCCCAGCACGGGGCCGGCGGGCGCGGGCGCACCAGGGGTGCCGCCGGGAGCGGCGGAGGCGGCCGGCGTCCGGACGAGCGAGGAGGTGAGGAACCCGGCGGCGGCCAGCATGCCGCCGGCGATCACCGACCGGCGGGACAGCCGGGCCTCGGCCACGGCCCAGAAGGGCCGCTCGGTCGTCGGGTTGGACGAGGTGTCGTCCGGGTCGTCGCTGACGTCGAACCCCACCTCCGCGGGGAGCTCGTCGGGCACGTCGGCGGGACGCTCGGGCGTCAGGGTCATGAGAGGGCTGCTCCGGACTCGGGTGTGCGGGTCGGCGGGGACGCTAGGAGCGCCGCGCGACGTCCCGCCGTCCCCGCGGTGACCAGCCGGGGAACGTGTGGGTCACCGCCCGTTCACCCGGCTGTGCTCACTCCGTGACGGGGAGTACCAACAGCCGCAGCAGCCGGTCGGCCTCGGCGGCGGGGTCCTCGGTCAGCCCGGTGTGCACCGGCCCGGGCTGCACGACGGTGCTGCGCGGGGCGGTGAGCCAGCGGAAGCGCGAGCCCAGCGCCTCCCGGCCCGCGGCGCCCGCGGCGGGGTCGGCGGCGCACACGTCCGCGGCGGCCTGCAGCGCCTGGCCGATCGCGTCGGGGTCGGCGGTCGGGTCCAGCGCCCGCAGCCGGTCGACGTCGAGGTGCACCCGGCTGCCGAGGTAGTCGCGCTGCCGGCAGTAGACGAGGACGCCGGCGTTGAGCGACTCGCCCCGCTCGACCCGCGGCACCACGCGCAGCACGGCGTACTCGAAGGTCTCGCGGCTCACCGCTGCGTGACCCCCTCGGGCGGGGGCGGCCCCAACCAGGCCGGCCGGTTCTCCCCGCGCGGCGCCCGCCGGCGCGACCCGCCCGCCGCGGCCGCGGCCACCACCCCGGGCAGCCACGCGTCCCGCGCGGCCAGGCGGGCCAGCAACTGGGCGACGTAGCGCTCGCGGACGTCGTCGGGGGCCTCCCCGGGCTCGGGGCCCTCCAGCCAGTCGTCGGGCACCTGGCGCAGGACCTCCTCCAGCAGCGGGCGGGTGACCCGGCCGGCGAGCGCCGCGTCGGCCGCGCGGACGTCGGGCGAGCACTCGAGGAGCGCGTGCTGCGCGGCGTCGTAGGGGCGGGCGACGGCGGCCGGCGCGCCGGGCCAGTGGTGGTGGAAGGTCAGCGCGGCGCCGTGGTCGATCAGCTGCAGCCGCCCGTGCCAGAACAGCATGTTCGGGTTGCGCCACGACCGGTCGACGTTGCCCACCAGCGCGTCGAACCACAGCACCCGCCCGGCCTGCTCGGAGCCCACCGAGCCGGCGCCGGCCTCGAAGTCCAGCGCGCCGGGCAGGTAGTCCAGGCCCAGGTTGGGGCCGGCCGAGCGCTGCAGCAGCTCCTGCACCTCGGGGTCGGGCTCGCCCACGGCCAGCTCGGGCGCGACGTCCACGGTGACCAGCGCGGGCACCGGGAGGGCCAGCGCGCGGGCGAGCTCGCCGCAGACCACCTCGGCGACCAGCACCCGCACGCCCTGGCCGGCGGCGCGCCACTTGACCACGTAGGTGCCCAGGTCGTCGGCCTCCATGAGCCCGGGCAGCGAGCCACCCTCGCGCAGCGGGGTGACGTAGCGGGTGGCGGTGACGGCGGGCAGCACAGTGCCGGTCAACCTACGCCGGTCCACACTGCACGCATGGGCCTGTTCCGGGCCGCGTCGCCCGAGGGCCTCCGCGACGCGCCGCTCACCTACGCCGAGGTCGGCGCCACGCGGGACGCCGAGCTGCCGGCCGGCTACCTGCACGGCGAGTGGTGCGAGACGGTCGGCGCGGGCCGGGACACGTTCGAGCGGGTGGCGGCGGCGGTCCTCGACTGGACGCCGCAGCGCAGCGTGGGGCTGCGGGTGCGGGCGAGCGGGCCGGCGGGCGAGGTCGGCACCGTCGTCGTCCTCACCGCGGGGCTGTGGCGGCTGGGCTACGACATCCCCTGCCGGGTGGTGTGGGCGTCGACCACCGGGGAGGAGCGCGGCTTCGCCTACGGCACCCTGCCCGGGCACCCGGAGAGCGGCGAGGAGTGCTTCACCGTGCGGCTGGCCGAGGACGGCGACGTCGTCGTCTCGATCCGGGTGTTCTCCCGGCTGGCCACGCCGGCCGCCCGCGCCGTCCCCCCGGTCAGCCGGTTCGTGCAGGGCCTGGCCACCCGCCGCTATCTGTCCGCCCTGCGCCGCGCCGCCCGCGGCCGATGACTCGCGGCCGATGACTTCCGCGTCCCCGGCCGGTCGGCAGGAGATGGGACTGGTGCAGGACGTGGCGCAGGTGGTGGGCCGCGCGGTGGCCGCCGGGGCGGTGCCGGGCGCGGCCTGGAGGGTGGCCCGCGACGGCGAGGTCGCCCGCGGAGCCGCCGGCACGCACACCCCCGGCGGGGACGACGCGGTCACCCCCGACACCGTCTTCCGCATCGCCTCGGTCACCAAGCCGGTGGTCGCCGCCGCCGCGCTCACGCTGGTCGACGACGGCACGCTGGGCCTCGACGACCCGGTCGACGCCCACCTGCCCGAGCTGGCCGGCCCGCGTGTGCTCGCCGACCCCGCCGACCCCTCCGCTGGCACCGTCCCGGCCCGGCGGCCGGTCACTGTGCGCGACGTCCTCACGCTGCGGCTCGGGACCGGTCTCGACTTCACCGCCCCCTGGCCGACGCCGACCGTGGCCGCGCCGGGGGAGGCGGGGCTGCCGGCCGGTCCCCCGGCACCGCAGGCCGCGCCGCCCCCGGACGAGTGGCTGCGCCGGCTGGCCTCGGTGCCGCTGGCGTACCAGCCCGGGGAGCGCTGGCTCTACCACACCGGCGCGAGCGTGCTGGGCGTGCTGGTGTCCCGCGCCGCGGGCCGCCCGCTGCCCGAGGTGCTCGGCGATCGGGTGCTGGCGCCGCTGGGGATGACCAGCACCGGCTTCGGCGTCCTCGACGGCGCCCGGGACCGGCTCGGGCCGCATTGGACACCGCGGGGCGAGGACGGCCGGCGCGGGCTCTACGACCCGCCCGACGGCCAGTGGGCCGCCCCGCCGTCCTTCCCCGACGGCGGGGACGGGCTGGTCTCCACCGTCGACGACCTCGCCACGTTCGCCGCGATGCTGCTGGCCGGCGGCCGCACGCCGTCCGGGCAGCGGGTGCTCGCCGAGCACACCGTCGCCGCCATGCTCACCGAGCAGGCCGGCCCGGTCGACGCCGAGGGCGGCGGCTGGGGGCTGGGCATCGGCGTGCGCCGGGAGGACGAGCCACGGGGCCGGCACGCCGGCTCCTTCGGCTGGGACGGCGGGCTGGGCGGCTCCTGGTGGACCGACCCTGTCACCGGGACGACGGCGGTGCTGCTGACCAACCAGATGTGGGCCTCGCCCGCTCCCCCGCCGGTGTTCGACGACGTCCGCGCGGTCGCCTTCGGCCCGCGCCGGACGTCGGCCCCGGTCGAGCCCGGCTGAGGCCGAGCAGTCGGACGTCGCGCCGCGCCGCTCCCGGTTCCGCGCCGCGGCTCCGGCGGCCATGCTGCCCTCCGGGCCGCCGGGACGACGTTCCGGCCGCCCGGAGGGCAGCGGACACGGGGGCGGATGTGGACGAGGGGTGCGCTGGTCGTGTCGCCGGAGGGACAGGCGACGTGTCGCGAGGACGACAGCTCCCCACGCGGGTCTCCCGGACGGTGCGCTGAGAGCGGGACCAGCCCGTTCCCGGGACGAGGGAGAGGCCGTGTTCGAGGCACTGGGTCGCGCCGTGTACCGCCGGCGCCGGTGGGTCCTGGCACTCTCCCTGTCGTTCGTCGCCCTCGCCGGCGCCTGGGGCACCGGCGTCTTCGGCCAGATGACCGGCGGCGGCTTCTTCGACCCCGACAGCGAGAGCTCGCGGGCCGCCGTGGTGGCCGAGCGAGAGCTGGGCCGCAGTGCCGCCGACGTCGTCGTCCTGTACTCCAGTGAGGCGGCGACGGTCGACGACCCCGCCTACGCCGAGGCGGTCACCTCCACGCTCGACGCCCTGCCCGAGGAGGACGTGCTGCGCACGGTGTCGTGGTTCGACACGGGCGCGGCGTTCCTGGTGAGCGACGACCGGCGCAGCACCTACGCCGTCCTCAGCCTGCGAGGGGACGAGGACGAGCGGGAGGACGTCCTCGACGCCATCGAGGAGGACCTGGCCGCCCCGGGCCTGACCACCCGGCTCGGCGGCGAGGTGACTCTCAACCGGGACATGAACACCCAGGTCAGCGAGGACATCGCGACGGCGGAGACGATCTCGCTGCCGATCCTGGCGATCCTCCTCGTCGTGATCTTCGGCGGCCTCGCCGCGGCCGCGCTCCCCCTCGCCATCGGCGTGACCGCGATCCTCGGCTCGTTCGCGGCGCTGCGGGCGTTCGGGCTGGTCACCGACGTGTCGGTCTTCGCGGTCAACGTGGTGACCGTGCTGGGCCTCGGGCTGGCGATCGACTACGGGCTGTTCGTGGTCAGCCGGTTCCGCGAGGAGGTGCGCCGCCAGCCGAGCGTCGAGGACGCCCTGGCCCGGACCATGGCCACGGCCGGCCGCACGGTCGCCGTCTCCGGGGTCACCGTCGCGCTCTCCCTGGCCGGTCTGCTGATCTTCCCCCAGGTCTTCCTGCGCTCCATGGGCTTCGGCGGGATGAGCGCCGTCCTGATCGCCATGCTGGCCGCGCTCACCCTCCTCCCGGCGCTGCTCGCCGTGCTCGGGCCCCGCGTCGACGCGCTCTCCGTGCGCTCGCTGGTCCGCCGTCGACGCCGGCGGCCCGCGCACGCCCGCGAGCGCGAGGGGACCTGGTACCGGATCGCCCACAGCGTGATGCGCCGTCCGGTCGTGTACGCCGTCGTGGTGGGTGGGCTGCTGGTCGCGCTGGCCCTGCCGTTCGCACGCGCGGAGTTCGGCGGCATCGACGTGCGCGCCATGCCCGAGGGAGCGGAGAGCCGGGTGGTCGCCGAGACGATCGAGCGGGACTTCCCGCCGGCTCCGTCCGGTCCGGTCGAGGCCGTCCTCACCCTGCCCGGCGCCGCGGACGCACCCGAGGGCGCCGCGGCGCTCCAGTCCTACGTCGCCGCGGTCGCGGCCGTCCCGGGCGTGGACGGCGCCACGGTCGCCGAGGTGGCCGGGAGCACGGCACGGGTGGTGGTCGCCGCCGACGTGAACGCGATGGGCGCCGAGGGCCGGGAGCTGGTGGCCGCGATCCGGCAGGTGCCCGCGCCCGAGGGCGCCGTCGTCCTCGTCGGCGGCGCGGCAGCGGTGTACGCCGACCTGCTCGACAGCCTCGGCGCGCTGCTCCCGTGGATGGCCCTGCTGGTGGCGGTGACGTCGTTCGTGCTGCTGTTCCTGGCCTTCGGCTCGGTCGTGCTGCCGGTCAAGGCCGTGCTGATGAACGTCCTGTCGCTGGGCGCCTCCTTCGGCGCGCTGGTGTGGATCTTCCAGGACGGGCACCTCTCCGGGTTCCTGGACTTCACACCGACCGGGTTCGTCGAGGCCACCTCGCCGATCCTGGTGCTCGCCATCGTCTTCGGGCTGTCGATGGACTACGAGGTCTTCCTCATGTCCCGCATCCGGGAGCAGTACGACCTGACCGGCGACAACACCACCGCCGTGGCCACCGGGCTGCAGCGCACCGGCGGCATCATCACCAGCGCGGCGCTGCTGCTCGTCGTCGTGATCGGCGCCTTCTCCGTCTCCGGCGTCGTGCTGATCAAGATGATCGGCATCGCGATGCTCATCGCGATCGTGATCGACGCGACCATCGTGCGGGCCCTCCTCGTGCCGGCCACCATGCGGCTCCTCGGCCGGGCGAACTGGTGGGCGCCCGAGCCGCTGGGCCGGCTCTACGTCCGCTACGGGATCCGCGAGTCCGGCACCGGACCGGCCCCCACGGCGGGCCGGGAGCTCGCCGCCGCGGTGGCGTCCGGCCCCCGCTAGACGTCGCGCCGCTCGAGCAGCAGCGCACCGGCGACCCACGCGGCGGCGGCCCATGCCCCGGCCACCGCCAGGCCCACCGGCCAGCTCGTGGGGACGGCGAGGAACGCGTCCTCCCCCACCCGCAGCGCGGGCATCGCCTGCGACAGCAGCTCGGCCGTGCGCCCGCCGGCCAGCGCCAGCGCCGGCGGGGCGACGAACACCAGCGCGATGCCGAGCCCGAGCGCCCCGGCGGTCGAGCGGAGCACCGCGCCCAGCCCCGCGGCCAGCACGGTGACCAGCACCGCCCCGGCCACCTGCAGGCCGGCCGGGCGGAGCACGTCCGGGTCGGTGAACGACACGCCGCCGGGCACCGCGACCAGCACCCGCGCGGCCAGCACGCACCCGGCCACCAGCAGCGCGGTGGTCAGCGCCGTCCACGCCGCGACGACGGCGGTCTTGGCCGCCAGCAGCCGCGTCCGGCGCGGCACCGCCACCAGCGAGGCCAGCGCCATGCCGGTGGCGGACTCCGCGGTCACCGCCAGCACCCCGAGGACGACGAGCACCACCTGCCCGAACGCGAAGCCGGTGAGCACCACCCCGACGGCGGAGTCAGCGGTGGGCGCGCTGGTGGTGGTCGCGGCGGCCAGCCAGGCGAAGGAGCCCACCACCAGCACGTACACGGCGGCGCACCACCAGGTCGAGCGCAGCGTCCGCAGCTTGGTCTGCTCGCTGCGCAGCACCGCGGTCAGCGTGACGCTCACGCCGCCCCCGCCCGGTACTCGACGTCCTCGCCGGTGAGCGCCAGGTAGGCGGCCTCCAGCGAGGCCACCACCGTGGTCAGCTCGTGCACCGGCGCGGCGGCGGCGAAGGCGACGTCGCCGACGGCCGCGGCGTCGAGCCCGGCCACCCGCAACGAGCCGTCGGCCTCCGCGAACACCGCGGCACCGGCCCGGTGCAGCGCGGCGGCCAGCTGCGGCGCGCGGGGGCTGCGGACCCGCACCGCGGCGCCGCGGCCCAGCAGGTCGGCCATGGCGACGTCGGCCAGCAGCCGGCCACGGCCGAGGACGACCAGGTGGTCGGCGGTGTCCTCCATCTCGCTCATGAGGTGGCTGGACACCAGCACGGTGCGGCCCTCGCCGGCGAGGTCGCGCAGCAGCCCGCGCACCCACCGGATGCCCTCGGGGTCCAGGCCGTTGACCGGCTCGTCGAGCAGCAGCACCTCGGGGTCGCCGAGCAGCGCCGCGGCGATGCCCAGCCGCTGGCCCATGCCGAGGGAGAAGCCGCGGACCCGCTCGTGCGCCACGGCGCCCAGCCCCACCAGCTCGACGACGTCGTCGACGCGGGACGCGGGCAACCCGTTGCTCTGCGCCAGCGCGAGCAGGTGGGCGTACGCGGTGCGGCCGGGGTGGCGGGCCCGCGGGTCGACCAGCGCGCCCACCCGCCGCATCGGGACGTCGAGCTCCCGGTACGGCACGCCGAGGACGGTCGCGGTGCCCGCGGTGGGCCGGGTCAGGCCCAGGACGCAGCGCATCGTCGTCGTCTTGCCCGAGCCGTTGGGCCCGAGGAAGCCGGTGACCCGGCCCGGGGAGACGGTGAAGGACACGTCGTCGACGGCGACGCGGGTGCGGTAGCGCTTGGTCAGCCCGTCGACCCTGATCACGCCGACAGTCTGGCCACCGGAGGCGCCCGGCCCGCGCAGGCTCGGCGCGCGTCCTCACTCCTCGGCGGCGGCCGCGGCCCGCTCCCGCTGCAGCAGCTCCTTGCTGCGCACCAGGCGCAGGAGCGTGACGACCAGCAGCCCGCCGGCCATGTTGAGCAGCGTCACGTACCAGAACCAGGCGAGCCACTCGCCGTAGCCGAAGGGCGCCGTGCCGGTGTGGATGGCGCCGAAGGCCAGCAGCGAGTCCAGGACCGAGTGGAAGAGCTGCATCCCGGCGAGGACGAACGCGCCGGCCACCGCGGCCACGATCTTCGCGCCGTCGGCGGCGGTGCCGTTCTGCATGCGGGTCATCAGCGTGATGACGACGCCGCCGAGGAAGGCCAGGCACACCGCGCGCAGGTCCAGCGGCGACTCGACGAAGTGCCGCGCCGACTCGACCAGCGTGGGTCCCAGCTCGGGGAAGCCGTGCGCGACCAGCCACATGAACAGCCAGCCGCCGACCAGGTTGGCCACCAGCGTCCCCGACCACAGCCGGGGGGGGGGGGGGGGGGGGGGGGGGGGGGGGGGGGGGGGGGGGGGGGGGGGGGGGGGGGGGGGGGGGGGGCGGGGGGGGGGGGGGGGGGGGCGGGGGGGGGGGGGGGGGGGGGGGGGGGGGGGGGGGGGGGGGGGGGGGGGGGGGGGGGGGGGGGGGGGGGGGGGGGGGG